>JANQPW010000675.1 GCA_028285285.1 Silvanigrellales bacterium | reverse complement strand
GGAGCCCTTTCAGATCACCACCTCGGTACTCGGGGTTTTGGCGGTGCGGCTCATGCGTCGGCTTTGTGTGACCTGTAAAGAAGTCTGTGAGTACTCTGCTGAAGAGCTTTCGGTTCTGGGAATCACTCCAGAAGAGGCCAAGGGGAAAAAGCTGTTTCGTGCGCGGCAACAGGGCTGTTCAGCATGCCGCAATACGGGATATGCCGGCCGAATTGGTATTTATGAGCTCTTGAACTTTGAGGAAAGCATCAAGAACTATATTTTGAAGAGCGTTGATGGAGCCGGCTTGAGAAAAATTGCGATGTCCAGTGGTATGACAACACTGCGAAAGAGTGCTGCAGAACGCGTGCTGGCTGGGGAAACGAGTCTTGAGGAAGCGATTTTTGCCACCCAAATGGAAAACTTAGAGTGAGTTTATGCCTCTATTTGTTTACACAGGACAAAATGCTCAAACGGGCAAAAAGGTCAAATCTTCGGTTGAGGCCGACTCGGTCAAGGAAGCGAAGCTTCGGCTGCGCAAGCAGGGCATCTACGTGCTGGAGATCCGGCAAGATGACAAGGCCATGGGAGGAGAGCTCAGCGGTGGCACTCTCATGCAGAAGCTCACTCGTAAGGCTCCCACCCCGGAAGACGTTTCGATTGCAACCAAACAGTTTTCCATTCTGATTCGAGCGGCTGTCGACATTTCCGAGTCGTTGCGCTCGATCTCCGACCAAGTGGAAAATGAGGAGCTGCGTTCCATCTATGTGAAGATTCGGGAGATGGTTTCAGAGGGAAAGTCGCTTTCACATGCGCACGCTCAGTTTCCGAAAGTCTTCAGCTCTATCTATACAAATATGATTGCCGCAGCTGAAAAATCAGGAGCGCTGCCACTTGTGATGCGCCGGCTCTCTGATTTCATGATGTACCAACTGGCCATCAAGCGAAAAGTCGTGGGAGCGTTGACCTACCCAGCCATCATGGTGCTTGTGGCCATTGGGGTGACGATCTTTCTTTTTGTGAGCGTACTGCCCAAAATCACCAAGGCCTTTTCCAGCCTCAAGGTGACACTTCCCTGGTACAGCGTGTTGCTCAACGATATCTCTGCTTGGCTTCAAGCTAATTGGGTGCTGTGTCTTGTGGCAGCGGGGCTAGCGGCCGTTGGTTTTCGCTATTGGGTGCGCACTCCCAAAGGCAAATACAAGTTTGACCGGTTTGCTTACACAGCGCCCGTGATTGGTCCAGTTATGCAACGGGTGGCCATTTCGCGCTTTGCCAAAACGCTTTCAACGGTGCTTTCCAGTGGTGTCCGCATTGTGGAGGGCCTCTCGCTCACACGCAATGTGATTGGCAATGCTTACCTCGAAGAGGCTATTGATGATGCGATCCAAAAAGTTCAGGATGGTGAGAAACTCGCCTTTGCCCTTGAAAGAAGCGGGCGCGTGCCGGGTATGGTTATTCACATGTTGCGAACGGGCGAAAAGACGGGAAGATTGGAGGAAATGCTGACAAACATCGCGGAAGCCTATGATGAGGAAGTCGATCATAAGATCTCCTCAACAACCAAGCTTATTGAACCCGTGATGATGGTTTTTATGGCTGGGTTGGTGTTTCTCATCGTGATGTCAGTTCTCGGCCCTATGATGCAGGCCATGAATGCATTAAAGTAGAGCCATCTTGCTCGATGTTTGCTTTGTGCGAGCGGAGGTTTTAAGAAATGAGTGGGGTTTATTGAATGAGGGAATTTCTTATGATGTTTCGTGGGCGTTGCAAACAACTTAAACAACACAAATGGGCTCAATGTTCTGGTCAGGAAGGGTTCTCGTTGATCGAGATCATCATCGTGCTGGGTATTCTGGGCACGCTGATTGCCGTGTTGGTGACCAACCTGGCGGGTGGCCAGGCCAGTGCCAAGAAAAAAGAAACAACGGTGAAGGCCGGGCAGGTGCAGTCGCAGTTGTTGCGTTACCAAGCAGATATGGGCCGTATGCCCACCACGGCCGAGGGTCTGGATGGGCTTTTGTCAAACCCTGGAAGCGCGAAGTGGACAGGCCCTTACCTTGCAGAAGACGATGCAAATGACGCCTGGGGAGTGCCTTTTGAGTATGAGCTGACGGCTCGTGGTCCAAAGCTGACCTCGGCTGGCGTTGACACAACTCCGGGAACCGAAGATGATCAGGTCTATATTTCTGGAAGACTGGTCGAGTCTGATCCCAACGCGGCTGGGGAGTGATGAGGCGTCCGAATTCGTCGGTGTCGCGATTTGACAAAGCGATTCGCAATTTCGCGGTGGCGACTAGCTCGGGCTTTTCCTTGATTGAGCTTCTCATTGTGTTGGCTATGATTGGTGCCATCGCAGCCGCAGTGTTTCCAAATATCGGATTGACCTATGGTTCGCAGATGTCGTTGGCTCTGCGAGACTTCTCTGCCCAAATGAGAACTGTTTATGACTCGGCCGTTCTCACGGGTCGCATCCACCGAATGGCTCTCGACATGGAAAGTGCAACTTACTGGGCCGAGGCTGCGCCATTGGGGTATGAGGGAAGGCCTCCCTCTGGAAAAGCGGACTTGGAAGAGGGTTTTTTAGATGACGAATCTCGAGAGAGCCTTCTGGAAGAGCTTCGAGAACTGGCTGCTGAGCCTCGAACCGCTGTGGATGATGAAGAGCGCAGTTACGCGTTCCGAGGCTTTTTGATCAACCAAAGAGAGCGGTTGGTGAAAGCCAGTTGGTCAGAGGTGAATGACACCCTCCTCTACAAGAAATCGCTTCCTGGATCAGTGCGTTTTGCCGCTTTGGGAACGGACACTCTGGGAGAAAAGCGGCTGCGATCTGAGTTTGAAGACGGAGAGTTGGGATACATTTACTTCTTTCCAGATGGCACGTCTGCCCAGGCAATGATTCACTTTGGTGTTGAGGAAGACGATGTCATCTCTGAGCAGGGGCCCAAGTTCACAATTTATCTTGACCCTCTCACCGGGCGTAGCCGTGTTCTTGAAGGATTCCAAGATGCGGAGTTCATCAATGACTAAGAGCGCATTCAGCATCCGTCGAATCTCTTCGCAAGCGGGATTTTCACTGCTTGAGGCCATTCTGGCCATTGGCATTCTTTCGATCGTTGTGGTGCAAATTGTCAATGTTCAGTCGGCGAGTATGGAAATTGCCGCCATTTCCCGGAGTAACCAGGCTGCCACATGGGCATTGCGCTCCGCAACTGCTCAGCTGCAATACGTTCTTGATGTGTATGGTGTTGAAGGTCTTCGCCCGGCTGCAGAGTTTAAGTCTGGCCAGGAAGGCGAGTACACCGTTCTTGTGACCTCTGAGGAAACAACCATTGAAGCCTCCCGCTTGTTTGTCACAGCCATGCGGATGGCGAGTGTTATGGGAGGGGGAGGCCTTCCCGGGGCGGAAGATGAAGAAGATGCCTCTGCTGAACAGTTCAAGGCTATTGGCGATCAGCTCGACTCGCAAATACCGAAAGACATTTACCGCACAGTGAAGGTCAATGTGTCGTGGGAGCTCGGTGGCACGACACGGCAAATCGATGGCGGTTTTTTGGTGGTCGACGACAAGGCCCTCAAAATTGCTGACGCCATCCCGAACATACCCGGCCTCACCCCGGGTGGCGGCAATCAAAACGGCGGCGGTGAAAATGACGGTGGCAATGGAGGTGGGGGATGACCTCGGGAATTAGCCTCTTGCGCACGCCCCCTCAAAATGTTGCTGGCTTTTCCCTCATTGAGTTGTTGCTTGCAATCAGCGTCTTGGCTTCAGTTTCCGTGTTTGCCATCACCATGCTGGGCACACAAATGGAAAGCCGAAACGATTTGATTCGTCACAATGAGAGCCAGCATGCCATTCATGCGGCCATGTCTCGCATTTACGACGACCTGCGACACGCCTATATGCCCACAAAAAAAGATGCCGTTATCGGCAATGTTTCCAGGCGTAAGGTCAAACCTGTTTTGCTGCACCGGGGTGACAGTTTCTACTTTACGTACCAGGGAATGAGTTCTTTTGTGCAAAACTCCCCGGTTTCTAACGTGGCGGTGGTGCGCTATCACACGCGCAAAGACCCAGAAAACTCTCGCATCACGCAGTTGGTTCGATCTGTCGACACCGCTCTCCAAGAAAACATTGAGCGCAGTGAAACGGCAACTTCACTGGTGTTGGTGCCCGATCTGCGTGAGTTCAAGGTGACTTGGTGGAATGGTGAAGACTTTCGAACAGAGTGGGACACCGATCAGGGTGACACTCGGGGTGCTTTGCCAAAAATGGCCCGGATTGAGTTGAGCAGCTACCGAGAACTCACGGATCTTGAGCGCAGTCAGCTAGAGGATGGAACTTTGAGCAATGATGATCGGACAGTTTTGTCTTTGGAGTCAATTGTGTATTTGCTGTATGCGCGGCCTTTTGAGCAGATCAAAACCAAGTCGAATGAATACACCTGGCGGTGAAGAGAGGAGCTCAGATAGCCATGGCCACAAAACCTTCCCCAATGAACCGACGTGAGCAGGGTCTTGCTCTTGTGTTGGTGCTTTCTTTGGTGGGAGTGATTCTCTCGATGCTGGCCGAGGTTCTCTTTGAGTCAGAAGTTGTGTCGCGCGCTTCTATTGGAGAGCGTGATCGAGCCAAAGCTGAGATGGCGGCGGTCACCGGGGCTCAGCTTGCCCTATTTTTTGTGGACTTAGAGGCTCAGGTTGAGTTTCTTAAAGGAAACGAAGGCATTCCGCCAGGAATAAAAGCGGGTATTGATGCCATGACGAAGACTCTTGAGGATCAACTGGGAGGGCGGTCATTGTCTCAGATCCTGAATGACTTCCCTATTGGTTCTCAGGGCTTTGAAACTATAGAAGACTTTGCGCAGCTCAACCTCAGCAAGCTTGCCGATGAAAAGCTCATCGCCGCTCTGAATGCGGTTCCTGGTTACTTTGTCGTAAAGGTTTCAGATGAAAGTCAGAAGCTCAATCTCAACTTCTTAGCCGATCGCTCTTTGAGCAAGCACATGCGCAATGCCCTGATTCGGGTTTTTTCTCTCCCGCAAGAGCGTGAATTTTTGGATTCACTGGGTTATTCTCCCGAACGCTTGGCCAGCAACATGCAAGACTACATCGACACCGACAACAAAGACAGTATGGAGTCCAGTGATGAGCTTTCTCCGTACACGCAAGCGAAGTTTACCCATACTGCGAAGAATGGACCCCTCGAAAGCCTTGAGGAGTTGCGGCGTGTTCCCGGGTTTCACATCGACGAAATCTACAGGGTGTTCAGCCCCTATTTCACAGTTTGGCCCATGCAAGCCGACAAAGAACAGTGGAACATTGACAAGGCCCCAAACGAGCTGGTGGCTGCACTCACCACTCCGCCAGAAAATGAAGTGAATGACCCTCTCATGGACCGACTTGAAGACAGGCTTGCAGCCGGAGAGAAGTTTGGTCAAGACAAGAATCGCCGTAACTTTAAGGAGTTTTTTAAGGAGGGTGGTGTTTCTGACAAGACCACGGAGGAAATCCTCCGGTGGCTCGCAGGCTTCCAATCAAGTGTTTACAAAATCGTCGTCAGAGGTGTTTCCAATCAGGTCGAGCGCGTGTTTGAATTGGTGGCTGTGTTTGAAGAAGAGAGTGTGGACGACGCCACCACCGGGAAAAAGGAAGATGAAAACAACAACCAGAACAATGAAAATGAAGGCACGCCCCAAAATGAAACTGAGGGAAGCACCGCTGAGGAGAACAACAACGAGAACGATGAAAACAAAGATGAAAAAAAGAAGGCCATAAAAAAAGGAAAAATCCGTGTGGTCTATCAACGCTTCAGGTAGTGGAGTTTAGCTTTGATTGCTCAGTTTGCCATTGTGGCCTTCGTTGGTTTTTTTCTCACCGGTGCTGGCCACTATTTCCTCTATGCAAAGGTCTTCTTCCCCCTTTTTTCTGAGGCTGAAACACTGCTTCAGGTCGTTTTTTTTGTGTTGTGGGCCGTGCTCTTTCTCGGTTTTGGAATCATCCGCATTCTGCCAGCGTCGGTGCGTAAATACTTCGAAGCGTTTATGTTTGTTTGGATGGGATACGCTCTTTTTCTGATTTTTGCCAGCGTTCCTGTTCTAGCCGGTGCGTGGATTTTGTCTTTTGATGTTACTGAAACCCAGACCGCAGCGGCAATTTGGGGGTTGGGAAGTGTTCTCTCTGGTGTGTCGTTTTTGCTCGCATCTAAGGAAGAGGTCTTTGAGGTGGATCTTCCCCTCATTCGAGATCAACATCGGGTGGAACCGGGCACGACACCGGCCGCTGATGCTCAAGGGTTACGAGCGGTTGTTCTCAGTGATGTTCATGTGACAGGTCTTGTGGGCCACAGACGACTGACTCGCATTGTTGAACGGGTCAACGCATTACAGCCCGACCTCATTTTCATCACCGGAGATTTGGTTGATGGCTCTGTGAAACAGCTTGCGGGAGATGTTGCGGCCCTCGGCGGCCTGAAGAGTCGTGCTGGCGTCTATTTTGTTACGGGAAATCACGAGTATTACTCGGGCGCCCAGAGCTGGAAAAAACACATCACAGACTCCTTGGGCTGGACAGTGCTGGAAAACTCATCACAGAGTTTAGAGCTCAGCGGGGTACGCCTTTCTATTTTGGGAATAGAAGACCGACAGTCGTTGGTTGCGCTCAATGGTCGTCGTCGACCAGACACACGGCTCGATGATGCGGTGGCCACCGTGAGCCCTGAAGGTCTCAGCAGTGATCGTCTCAATGTGCTGCTGGCGCACCAACCAAAAGATGCCAGGAGACTTGTTGAACAGCCTCAAGTTGATCTCCAAATTTCAGGTCACACCCACTCAGGGCAAATCTGGCCCTTTTCGTGGTTTGTTATGCGGGACCAGGGGTTTCTTCGCGGTCTCTATGACATTGGTGTGAACCAAAAGCTTTATGTGACTCAGGGAACAACATACTGGGGCCCGCCCTTCCGGCTGGGAACTTCCTGTGAGATTTCACTGTTGCGCATTCAACCCGTTCCTAAAATGTAGATCCGGAGCCTAGTGGCAGATGGGGTCGCGGGAGATGTTTCTTGGGTTCAGTGCCCTGATTCGGCTCTGTTCTGTTCGGATTGTGTTTCCCAGAACGGCTCGAACCGCACTTGGAAGCATCTTTGCCTGGGTTGGTCCACCTGTGCGAAGGATCTCTGCAGTCGTGAGCGTTTCATGGGGAGTGCTCCATATTTTGTCGAACTCCCGAGCGGACTGCTGTGGTGCTGCACTGCGGCGAACCACAACTGAAAACTCTCGAAAGGCTCCACCTAGTGTGGCCACATCAAAGTTGGTTGACCCCAAAAACAACGAGTCTTCGTCAACAATGACAGACTTCGTGTGCTGTTGTTGGATGATTGAGGTGCGGTTGAGCAAGTGAACGGGAGGAAGCGTGTTCCGCCAGCGAAGAACCTGATCTGCAGTGCTGGCCAAACCGTGTTCCTTGAGTTCGTCTTGAAGAAAATCGGCAAATGTGACGTTGGCCGCAAGGGTGAGAGTTGCGTCACCGATGACTTTCACGTTGTTGGCCCCGAGCCGTTTGACCGCGTCGGCAAGAGCTCGCGCAACCATGGGGTTGTAGGCCAAGAAGTTGTACATGCGAATGCTCTTTTGCGCGTTTTGTATGAGGCTCAAAAGGGTTGTTTCGGTGTTGCGCACGGAGTTGTCCGAGTTGGTTTCTGCGAGCCGCACCTCTTCTTGCCCCTGGGGCTCGAAGGTCAACCCCTTTTGGGAAGGGTCGCGGGCTTGAAGCTCGAGGTCAGACCACTTGCGGAGAAGAGCCTTCTCATCTGCCGAGGTTGAGATTCCTTCGCGCTCGCGTTTGGCCTGCGCAAGGTGAATGTCAGCCATGTAGCTCACCATTGCAGCCGCGGCGGCTGGTCCCCAGACGATGAGAGACTCGTCGTATTTGGGCAGGTTGAAGTCGCTGGGGTTCTTCGACGAAACCACCATGGAGGGGTTGGCAGTGAAGCCATCAACAATGAGGAGCTTGCTGTGGTCTGAACGGCCCTTGAGTGAAACCTGTGGCTTCACCCAAGGTGAAAGGGTCTCGAGAAAACGTTCCAGGCCAAAGGGCATGGCCGAGTGCCCCCTTTGGTCGAGGTCGGCATCGAGAACCACAAAACCATCTTCGGTTCGAGCAAATTCTTTGAGCCGATTCCAAAACGGCACGAGCTCCGATCGATAATCAAAGGTGTTTTCGGCGTCTCGAAGAAGCACGATTTGGAGGTCCACTTGTTTCTTGCGGAGCATCATTTCGCGGATGATCTCGCTGCCCCAAGCCCCGCCAAAAAGGATGGCGTCAAAGAAGATTGTGCTCTGAGCGTTTCGAATCAGTTTCACCATGGCTTTGTGGTGAGGTGCTTCCAGGGCAGGGTGAGCCATGAGCTCCGAATGACGCTCTTCGGGGTTGTTCAAAGCAAGCTCGAGGTGCTCCAGCTTGAAGCGAGGCTTTTTTGCGAGCCATTCCACGGCGCCCTGAAAGTCAAACTGATGGTTTCCGACCATGGAAAAAAGTTCGGTTTTGTTGCAGGGGATCCAGGGAGAGAGCGCACGAGAGGCGTCAAAGTGTTTCACAGTGTCAAATTCGGTTGCGTGAACCTCGTAACAGGAGTGCTGTGGCTTCAGCAGCTTTGCAATGTTGACCGGTTGCAAGCAGGCGCGTGCCTGCGTTTTGACCGTGGTCAGTCTTGGTTTTGAAGTGAGAAGACCGGAGCCACAAGAAGCATAA
>JANQPW010000650.1 GCA_028285285.1 Silvanigrellales bacterium | reverse complement strand
AATTCAATCCCACCGGATAGATGGGATAGGGTGATATTTTGTTGTATTCTTCAAACCGATACGCTCCTTTGGAACCAAAAGGGAGCAAGGCTGCCGGGGGCCGAAACTTTGTTGCGTTGTCCACCATATTGATCAACTTGCCGATGGCACTCTTCAAAGTGGACTGGAGGGTTCCCCGAGGAGTCACCTCATCCCAACCTTTTGCGACCAAAAAGTTTCCAAGCTCTTGTTCCATATGACTGCGATTGAAACCGAAGGTGGAGTGTTCAATCGTGGGGGCGATCTTTCGAAAAGAGTGGCGCCAATAGCATGCCCAGTCAGAGCCTTGCTGTCGGTTGTTGTGAAAAGTGGAATCGATGTGATGCACCACCAAAAGGCCCACAAAGCGGGTGCAAGAAAGATCGCGGAGGAAGTCCATGAACTTCACCGTGTCCACATTTCTCTGAGCAAGCAACTTCGAAGCCCGCTTGTTCAGCTTCTTGAGAACCTCTCTGGTTGATGGAAAAATGGGATCGACTTTCTCTATGAGTCTCAGATTTTGGCATGCAGATGTCGTTGATTTCCAACGATGACGTTGAATGAAACAACGGCTACTCAGTGCGGCAAGCGCGACAAAATGTTTGTCCTTTGGGAGTCTTCCCTTTCTCAATTGCTTTTGGATGTGCTCCATCATTTGAGGTGTGAATTCCGAGCCGTCACTTGTGAGATTCCAGTTATAAAACTGATCACCTCCCAAATAGTCTTCGCGCAGAAGAAACGGCACATCTTCCACTGGCAGGGTTGTTCCCTTCGGAACATGGGAAAGATTCTTTTTGAGCTGTTGCAAACTCACACAGGAGATGTGATCGGGAATGGGGCAGTCTTTCGCAGCTTTGAGCAGAAATTCCGTATCTTTTGTGGAATTCAAATCGGTGCGAGACAACCTTTCTGCGGATTCCCGCATCTCATAGATGTTGAATTTCGCATAGAATCTTGCCATCAAACGGTTTTCTTCCCTGACCAATGGCAAGGCTTCAGCCGACTGCTGCATTTGCGCTTTGGTCACATCAAACCGGTTTGTTTTCAAAATGAGATTCAACCATGTCCTGGCATGCACCAAGGCGGGACGATAGTAGGTGTTGTTGTACGTGCTCCAATCTCCACTTTCGAGGGCATCTTTGTAGTCGTCCACGACCTTGTCCAAGGGGGGCAACTTCAGTGTGGCAAAACCATCCGGTTGAGTTTTGGAACGAAGGTTGGAGGATCGGTTGATGCACTGAACAAATGCGAAGTGGACCGCGATCAGCAAAAATAGAATTTGAAGGATTCTCAATTGAGCAGCTCCTCTGCCGGTATCTCTAGATTCGAATGGTCCCCATCACTCGGAAACTCCACTCCGTCAAATTGTAACCCATGTGTTGAAATCCAGCACCGCATCTCGCAGAGTGTGATTTTCAATGGCAAACAAGAGGAGGTAGAGCAAAAAGGGCTCGCGAAGGTGCACAAGGGTTGGTATTTCTCAGCCACAGATTCCGAGACTTCCGCGTGATCCATTGCGAAGAATGAAGTTGCTATTGTTTTTGATTTTACACCTATGGAATATTCATTTCTCTGCAAAACCGCAGAAACGGCAGCACCCGGACTCCTGTTTCAGGTTCAAAATCTTTCTGTCCTTGATGGACTTGAAAGAATTTTGGAATCGTTGTCCGATCTTTGAAATAGCGGATATGGGGTGAAACCCCACGTTCTCCGGTTTTGCATTCCACTGCGAATTCGGGCTTTTCGTCTTTGAGAACCACAAAGTCAATTTCACGTCTGGAGGTGTCTCGCAAAAAACGCAATTCCATTTTGAAACCCTCGGTGTCTTCCATAAAATGACAATATTTCAAGAGGTGCGAAGCAACAAAGTTTTCAAATCTTGCTCCAAGATCGGAGCATGTGCTCCAGTCCCATAAATAGAGTTTTTGTTCCTTTTTGACAGCTCGAATTTTTGGGGGGCCAAAGGGTGAAATGCGAAAGCAAAAATAGACTTGCTCCAATATGTGAATCCAACGATCAATGGTTCTGAAATTGAAACTCAGATCTTCCGACAGGGAATTGATGGAGAGTGGTGATCCCACGCGATCTTCCAGTGATTCGGCAAGAGTTTCAATCGACGAAAACTCCTTCAGATTTTCCAAACTCCGAATATCATCGTTGACCAACCGGTGAAGTCTTTCTCGTTGCCAGAGTCTCCAGTCACGTGTGTCCCCAGAAAGAAACGGTTCCGGAAAGCCACCAAAATTCAACAGGTGTTCGAGATCATTGCTGTGAGTTGCATCTGATTCACAAACGGAAAACGGGTGCAGTCTGAGGTAGCGATACCTGCCAAGCAGGGAATCACCACCCCTTCTGTAGTGATCAAGCCTGGCAGAGCCCGTGATCAAAAACTTCTGTGAGTCTTTTTTTTTGTCGTAGATGCCCTTGATGAGATTTCTCCATTTTCTGAACTTGTGGATTTCGTCCAAGATAAGAATTGGCGATGCGGGAAGTTCGCCATTCTTGATGGCTTTTTGGTCACCGACGTTGTCCCAATTGAGATAGGCCTCATTCGTGATTTGAGGAGGCTCGAGAAAATTGAGGCTGAATGTGGTCTTTCCAACTTGACGAGGCCCACCCAGGAAAACCATGCGTGAACTGAGAAAATCTGAAATGGGTTCAAAGACATAACGCATATGCACAGTGGCCTCCTTTTCACAGGAGTGAGTCTATTGTAGTCTAGTACAAAATGCACATGCGTAAATTGCACTAGAGTACAAAATACTCACGTTATTTGATAACAGTTTGAAAAATCAATATAAAATATTCCGAATTTTTGGTCTGTCCATCTTTCATCGGGCATTGCGGATGAGCAAGTACACAGATGCGCCCAATCGGTCGGCTTCCTTAACCGTCGACTGCGGCACAGAGCCTTCCAGCAAGCTGAGAATGGCCTGACATTCATGAATGGAACCGAGCGCAATATGAAAAAAGCGGAGAGCCGGATGGAATGGAGCGTCAAGATTTTTTCAACTTGCGCAAAGTGGTTTCGAACGGGAGATTCAACCGGACCTGTGTGACCATCTGCTCCAAAGAAACTGTTCAAACTTGATACAATGAGCTGAAATGTGAACCGGGGGAATGCCGATGCGTTTGAACAACTTCAAGAGCCTTGCTTTACTCTTTGCGGTGGGCATGCAGCTGACAATCGCTTGCATGTCTCGAAACTTGGAATCGAAAGGCAGAGTCGCCCAACTTCCACAAGTCAACTTCAGTGCGCACTGCTTGGGCAACCGCCCAAATCCGCTCATACCCCAGTGGTACAAAGATGGATGGATGACGATCTTCCACAAGAAAAACTTGATGGCTCGTGAGTTTATGCGCAGTTATCAGTCTTGCTCCGGCCAGGTCTATCGCCTGACTGAAGAACAATTTGCTTTCGGAGTCACCCGCCGGCACCTTGGGAAACTTTTATGCCCAAATCGATGCCACAGTCGAATTCACAAGCCCACCTGACCCCGAATATGCAAGAGAGAACATCCCTATCAATTGGAAAATGACGGGAACAGTTTCTTACTCCGACGTGTGGGATTTCAACCCCCCAAAAAAGGGAGAAAGCTGGCGGGGAGAAGCCGGTGACTACCGGGTAGCCCTTGCAAGACTCTTCCTGCCGGGAAAGCCCTTCCAAATTGAAAGCGAAACCGTCGATTTTGTGCTGGAACCAGGTTGGAGCCACTACAAAATTGGCGGCGTACAGAGAGCACCTATTGAGACATCTTATTCGGCTAAGGGAAGGGCCCTGATCACAGAAATTGCGAATCACCTCGACAACAAACCAAAAAACAAAACTCTCACAATTGCACAAACCGCCCGACTTCTCGTGGCTCTCTCGCGCTCCACCTTTGAACCCGCTCCAAGTGTTCGGCTTTGCATCACCCTCGACAACTTACCGAGAGATGGATCAAAGCCTGACCTTTTCAATGGAATTTTGATATTGAGAAATTTCTTGGGTGAAGATTGGCGTCTGTCATGAAGGTCCTTTGTACTCAATGCTGTTGAGGCTGTTGAAAGCACACGCTTTCAGCATTGGGAGGTTCAACATGATGGGGAAATTGTGAGTTCAGCCGTGCTGCTGTTCAAGGTTCTCAGATCTGCTGACTGCAGTGAAAGGTGCGAAGTGACATTTCGTTCCGAACAAAGCTCGGTGACGTCACAGCCAAGAGTGGAAGAATGCTCAAAGAAGTTGTCAAGTACGAACCAAAATGGGGATTCTTCCCACTCAGTCCCCGATGCGTAAGAAAGTCAAACGACGCGTAAGGACCAACTCAAGTTCTTTTATATTGCTCTGGCGAGTCACCGAGCCCGTCCGTGAATGTCAGGCTGTGTTGCAGCTGGCGGGAATCAACAGGTTTGACAGGGAAGCGGATTGCCTAGCTGCCCATCTTTATAAGCTTTGCAAAGGCTGTGCCGCACGATAGCGGCTCGGAGAGCGGAAAGCGGGAACACTCAATTCTCCTCAACCTTTGCAGCGTCCATCGCTGCCTGCACTGCTGCATGCACCGTTTCCAGACTCCACTCATTCTCCACCACCTCAACCGAACCCCCTTCCGGCATTGTGGCCTTGCCTGACTTGACTCTCGCCTGATGCAATTTCAAGGCCTCTTCCCGTGCGTAGGCGTTTAGCCTCTCAAAAAGGGGTTTGCGGATCTCTGAAAGAGTTTGCGGATTCACCGGATTGCCGGTAACAGTGTCGAAGCTCGCCGCATCCAAAAAAGCGGCGCGGAAGGCCGAAGGTTTTGGGTTTGTCGCTGAGGTTTCTCCACTCGTTGGAGAAACAAAGACTGTCGTGGCATAGTAAACCTTCCAATTGTTGGACAAAACCTGAAATTCGTAAGCGTACCAGAGCTCTTCCCCTTCCTCGGTTTGGACTTTCTGCTGGTAGCCGGCATCTGGTCTCATGGTGGTCCACAGGCGAATTTGGTCAACCAGCTCGGGCTGCTCAGAGTCCGCAGGAACTCCCACAACACCCACCACGACGTCTTCGCCGGGATCAAGAGTTGTGGCAATGGGAGTTTGCCGGATCACTTTCTTATCGGTGATGGTGACCACTCGGGCGTGCTCGCTCCAGAACTTTTCCTCCACGACGTAAGCAGCTGAAAGTTGCAGCTGCAGGCCGTCGATTTTTTTCACGATCCGTTGCAGTTTCCTTCCAGACAGAACAATCGGTGTGGCTGATCCCCCAGTCATGAGGGCCACCAGAAACCAACCGTTGTTGAGCGGATTTTTTTCTCCAAAGGGAAGGGCACAAACCGCAAAGAGTCCAACACCTGCACCTAGGCCCAAAAGCATTCTCTTCGCCGAAAAGCGTCGATCGGCTTCACACTCGTGTTTCTTCCGAGCCGTTTGATGGGCTTGTCTCAACTTTTCCTGGTTCTGCTGATAAACAGTTAGATTCCGCTGCATCACCTCCGGCGAAATCAACAGCTCTTCTTCATTCAATCCCGCAGCTTGAGAAACCCCCTTGTTCGGATTGAACGGACGGCTGGCACAGGCCGCAAGTGCTCCCAAGAGGCCAATGCAAAGAAAGAGACGAACCAAGTGTGAATTCATTGCGCTGTTTCCTAAATGAAGTGTGAGTTTGAAACCATCTTAGCCTCTCTTTTTCCAGAGAGGGAGTCGCAGTGGGGGTTGCCAGGAGCTCATTGACGACAAAACGGAGCCGCTCTCAGAATCAGGCAGGAAGCTTTGACCGCCTCCTCTCTCGAGTTCAAAAGTGTGGCTCCGTTCCCAGCGCCAACACCAAAGAAGTCCAATGGCAGGAAGGAGGAGAATGAGACCGCCGACGGCACTGGCAACGATGCAGGCTGTGTTGGGTCTGTCCTTGGTGATCAGCGCATCAAGGGTTTCATAGCCTTCTTTTTTAAGGCGAACATCGATTTGTGTGAAAGAGATCTTTGAGTCTCGAATGCGCAGCGGTGTTGTGCCCACTTTACGGCCGTTGAAAAACACTTTGGCTCCGGGAGGCTCGGACTCAATCATCGAACTGCTCTTGCAAGAGGCCATGAAAGTCGTCAGGCCGAGGAAAAGTGCGAGCAAGCGACAAGGGATGGAGCGCTGAGTTTTCACAAGTGAGGCCAAAGATTTTGCCATAGACGTGCTTCCTCCCATCGGTCATTTGCTTTTGCGCAAGCAATTGGAGGGGAGTGTATGCGAGAGGCGGCAAGAAGGAAAGGGTCGCTGGTCCGGAGCAATCAAAGAGAGAGCTTCACTTGAGCGGCCTGTGGCACCGAATCTGTGTTGACGTCGAGCGGAGCGGAAAGGGCGACCTGGAAGAGTTCAGGGGCGTCTGCCCAGGGCACCTGCCAGGTGGGCTCAGAAGAACTGGAGAATCGAGCATCGACGCTCCCCACTTTCAATGAAGTGGCTTGTGTGTCGAAGTCTTTTCTTCGAACACCGGCTTGAACTCCAGCCAGGGCCACGTCTTCATTTTCCTGGCCCACAACTCTCACCTCCACCACGAGCTTTCCGCTGTTTTCACGGGTGAGAGTTTCGCAAGCGGCTGGCATTTCGCCTTGGAGCTGAATGAGCTTTCGCGTGCTCTGCGTGTCGACCGAAGAAGTGAACACATCAAAGCTGCAATTTTCCGCATTGTTCAAAGGTCCACCACAGGCCGCAAGAGCCAACAGGGCAGCGCCTGCGACGCCGCGTCTGAATTGAGCTTGTTTTGCAGAAATGCGTTGCATGATGTCACCTCATGTTGGACCCCCTGAGGCCATCAAGTGCCTCATGCTGAGTCTTTTGTGTCTTGGGTGGCACCGGGGCGGAAAGAAAAGCGATCTGCCGCATCGTCGTGCCACAACTCGATGGTCTGCCCCTCCACAAATGTCTCTTTGAGGAGCTCAAGGGAAAGAGGGACCTCGATGCGATCGTGGATGGCTCTTTTCAGAGGTCGTGCTCCAAAATGGGGATCGTAGCCCACCTCCGCGATCTTCTTGAGCACAGACTCGTTGTAAGTGAGTTTGAGGTTTTTGTCACTTAATTTTTTATTGAGGCCCTGAAGGTTGATCTCAACAATCTGCTGCAATGCCTGAGGGTTGAGTGAGTGATAGACGACGATGTCGTCGATGCGATTGATGAGCTCAGGACGCAAATGACGCAGCAGCTCCTCTTTGAGTTGAGATGTGAGCTCTCCCTCGGGAAGGTTCTTCTCCCGGGCTTCCATGATGAGGTGGGAGCCCATGTTGCTGGTGAGGATGACCACAGCATTTTCAAAGTGAACGGTGCGCCCTTGACCATCTGTGAGGCGGCCATCGTCGAGAAGTTGCAACAACACGTTGAGCACTTTGGGGTGAGCCTTTTCAATCTCGTCGAGCAAAATCACGCTGTAGGGCTTGCGCCGCACGGCCTCTGTGAGTTGTCCACCCGACTCATAGCCCACGTAACCCGGAGGCGCGCCAATCAGACGGGAGACGCTGTGTTCTTCCATGTACTCAGACATGTCGATGCGGATCATGGCTTTTTCAGACTCAAACAATGCAGCGGCCAGAGCTTTGGCGGTTTCGGTTTTTCCCACACCTGTTGGCCCCAGAAACAAAAAGGAGCCACTGGGTTTGCTGGCATCGGCAAGGCCTGCACGTGCCACTCGAATGGCGTTGGCCACCCGAACAAGGGCTTCGTCTTGGCCCACAACTCGGCGCCGCAGTTCATCTTCAAGTTGCAGCAAGCGTGTTTTTTCAGTGG
>JANQPW010000649.1 GCA_028285285.1 Silvanigrellales bacterium | reverse complement strand
GTAGAGACAAGATATGAGAGAAAGTCTCAGAATTACCTGGGTATGGTTCAACTGGCATCAGCAATCATACTGTTTCGATATTTATGAGACCGCTTCTAGACATTCTTCGGGCTAAAGTACCAATGATCTTTTCTCCCGACTTGGAGAGATCAAAACTGTCTCCGTCAAAGACCTGAGAAGCTGGAAAGACCATTTCGTAGGTATGAGTGGGCTCGCTATCAACAAGACCTTCAGGTTCGGCTTTTTCTCTTTGTTTCTTCAAATTCACCAGTTTTTTGTTGAGCTCTGTTCGGTCCATGTCGTTGTCTTTAACAACTCGACCGAGAAGAATTTCGATAACGTCAACAGCCTCTTGTTTCTCCGAGGTTGAATTTGAGGAATTTGCAACCTCAATGAGCTCATGAACACTGATGCCAGCAATCTCCTCCTGTGAGAATTTTTCTGCAATTTCAGTTTCTTTTTTTTCAGCCATCTTTTCTGTGATGGCCTTTTTTCCTCGAGCAATTGCTTCTTTCATTTCTTCAAGTCGCTGTTCATCGGGTTTCGAGACACTGAACATCATGACGAAGAACAGAAGCAGGAGAGTGACCATATCTCCATAAGACAAGATCCACCCGGAGCCGTCATCGGCCCCATCGCTGAAGTCGTCTTCTCTGTGTGCGTCGAGGTCGGGAACAGGAATGGCCGGTTGGTGGCGGCGTTCTTCTTGCTTTTCTCTATCCGTTTTTACTGAGGAGAGCTTCTTTTGAATTTTTCGCGCCACTCTCAGACCCTTGTGTTTCACTTTGTGAGCTAGGCGACATTGATTCCCAGGACGTCTTTTCGTTGCTCAGGTTTGGTCATGGAATTGAGAGACTCCTGAATGATAGGCGCCTGTTCTCCCATGCTGATCAACGCTATGGCTTGCATCACAAGCTTTCGTTTTTTCATGTCAACTGCAGACTTGAGGGCTAGGTTCTCGCTCATGGGAACAAAAAAGAGGTTGGAGATCACCAGGCCATAAAGTGTCGTGATCAAGCCCACAGCCATGGCAGGGCCAAGGTTGGCTGCTCCCATGGTTCCACCCAAGCCTTGAAGAAGAGCCACAAGTCCAATGACCGTTCCAATCATCCCAAATGCTGGTGGATACTTTCCCTAGGTGCGCAACATCGAAATACTCAGTTGATGGTCTTCTCGAATCACCCGCATGCGATCTTGCATGATGAGTCTGATTTTGTCTTCACCAACTCGGTCCACAACAAGTTGCAGCCCTTCTTTGAAAAAAGGATCTTTCACACGAGAAATTTCACTTTGAATCTGCGCTCGATTTCCACGGGTGTCGTTTGAAAACTTCACGATTTCTTCAATGAGATCTGTGGTGTTGTCCACGGGCTTTCGCATCACGGATTTCATCACACGGCCCAAGGTTTTCAGCTGCTTGAAACTAAAAGTAACAAGTGAGGCCGATGCGGTTCCACCAACGACAATGAGGAGGCTGCGTCCATCTGTGAAAATGCCGGTGTCGTCGGAAATGGCAAATATTGACAGAATGATGATGCCCATGCCTGAAAGCACGCCAATGATGGTCGAACTCACTCAGATCCCTTCCAATTCGTTCGAAAGTGAGTCTAGTTGCCAGAAACAGAGCTTGTGCGGACCTAATTTCCCAGTTGTCACAGGCTGCGTGCTTTTCGTCAAATGATGGACACCAGGAATGAATTCCACCCATCTGGCTTGAGTCCTTCTTTTTAGAAGCCGACATATTGGCCGAGTCAGAGAAACTTGTAGGAAAGTTGCGGTTTGATAAAGCTTGGTGAGAAAGCGTCCAAAAATGCCACTCGTGTTCGTTCTTGGGGGGTTTTGCTTTTGTTGGCGACCCTGACGATGGGGTGCGCTCACACCATCTTCATCGACTCGGCACCGCAAGGTTCCGAGGTCACCATGTTCAACGGCGAAGATTCCATCAAGCTGGGAAAGACGCCCCTCACTTTCACTCCAACAGAGTCTGGAGCCCTCCTGTTTGAGCTCGGTTTGCCCGGATATCGCAGTGGAAAAGTCTTTGTTCCTGAAGTTCCGGGAAGCATGAGTTTCAACATTCCTCTGGAAAAGATTCAAAAAGAGTGGTTGAGCTCCCTTCTCTTGGAGGCTCAGGCCGATTTACTCGACGAGTCTTTGACGGATCTCTTAACTCTCCAGTCCCAAATTTTGAGAAAAAACAAAAAGCAGGTTGCAGCACTCATTCAGAAGTTTGAAAAAAAGTACGACAAGGTGTCCATTTTTCACTCCCTAGTTGGCAACTATCACTATCTCAATGAGAATTTTGATGAAGCGATTCGCTCCTACAAAGCCGCACTGAGTCGCAATTCGGGGAACCGGGAAGCCGAACGCATGCTGAAATTTTTGCAGGACGACTTGCAAGACGTGGGCGAAACCCCGAAGGGGACCGATCCATGACCATGCGAAGCGCGATGTGGCTCTTTTTGCTGGTCTTTGGATTGAGCTGGGCGCAAGTCTTTGCAGCTGCGCAAGACCAGGGCAAGAAAAGCAGTGGGTTTGATCGCATTGAAGTTGAACTTGTGAAACTCACAAACAAGTACGAGGACATTCTCAGGGAGAGAGCTCTCAAAATTTTAAACGCCGGTTTTGATGAAGGTGAGTATCTCTTTCAGATCCAGGTCATCCCCAATATTGAGAAGTTTCGGGCCACTCTGAAGCAGCCTTCTCAAAATCAAAGAGGCGGCAATGAGGGCAGAAAGCCCATTGAACTCCTTTCGCTTCCCACAACCGTTAAGCCAGCCGAGAGAGCCAACTTTCTTTTGTCGAGGCTCGACGAAACGAACATCAGTTTGTTCGTGAAACGCATCATCGCTCGGGTGATTGTCGATCAGTCTGTCTCTGCGGAAAAACAACAGTTTGTCAGAGAGAGTGTTGGCAATGCTCTCGCTATTGATTCCGGAAGAGGTGACAAGCTTGTGTTGCAAACTCAGGCTCTTCTCAAAGGCTCAGTTAAGGAAAAACTCAAAGAATATTCTGAGACTGTCGAGCGTTTAGATCGGGCTGAGCGTGAAAAAGACAATCTCAAAAGTGATCTCCGATCTCAAGCCACCAATCGCACACAGCTGGAGTCGCAAATTCAGCAACTCGAGTCGGCTATTTCTCGAGAAAAATCTGAAAAAACCGATCTCGAAATCAAAGTGCGTGAGCTGCAGGATCGCATTCAGAAACTGGAAGAAGATCTCTCCATCTATCAGACCCCACTGGGAGAAATCAAAAAAATTGTGAAGGGGTTGGAGCTGCCTCTCACGATTTTACCCTTTGCGTTGTTGATGTTTTCAGCGGTTTTGATTTTCGCCATCATGTTTGTGAAATCAAAGGCGAGTCAAACCGGGAAAGTGATGAGCGCATTCGAATCGCTGGCTGGCGCGATCTCAAAAGTAGGGAGTGGATCTCGAAAAGGAGGAGACGCCAATGCCGCGAGCCTTGAGGCCCTGAAAAAAGGCCTAAAAAAAGCTGCCAGCCAGAATGACACAGCTTCAAACCTTTCACCGGAAGAGCTCCAACGCCTCAGCCAAGCTTCTCAGGAGGCATGGAAGAGCGTTCAGAGCAGTCTATTTTTGGTTTTGAGGGTGCTCACAGATTGGATCGATGAAGGTCAAAGCGATATGGTTGCCGCCCTCCTTGGTGTGGTGCCATCGGGAGACTCTCGCAAACTCATGAAAAACCTTTCTAAAGATCGAAACAAAGAGCTTGTCGAGATCATGCAAGAAGCACCCCCTTCGGGCTCAGGGGAGCGGGCGTTGATCAGACTCTCACATGAAGTTTCCTTGATCGATGCAGACAGCCCGGAGTGGTTAGCTTCTCTTCCTTGTGAGTCTGTGTTTCAGCTATCTGAAGACGAGTTGCTTGCCTTTTCCGAGCAGGCAGGTGCTGCGGAAAACGCACTTCTCATGTGTATGGGGCCGGGGCAAATGGCTCTGCAATTGTCGAAGGCTCAATGTGACGATAGGGGCGATAAACCCATGTCTCAAAGTGCCGACGAGGTCTTTTCTCTCCTGCGAGAAATCCCGCAGTGGTCGACAGAGCAAGCCTCACAGGTTGCTGATCAAATTGAAACGGGAGCCAAGAAGCACACCAGTCAGGTGTTTGATGAGCTTCCTGCACGGCTGGCTTACCTCATGGACAATGCCAACGACAAGGGTCGGGAGGCCTTGGGGCGCAGCCTCCAGGCAGTTCCACACATCAAGGAACGTGTGATGCGTTCGGTTGTGACGATCGACCACGTCTTTAAAATGGACAAGGAAACGCTGCAGGAGATCATTGAGAACTTTAGCAATGATGAGCTTGCCATTTTGGTGGCCGGGCTCAAGCCCGAAAACCAAGCTCAAGTCTCAGAGCTGCTGTCGCCCCGGGTGATGGCTCAGGTGAAGGGTGAAGTTGATCGCATTCTTGCTTCGCCGGCGCTCATGCGACGAAATGTTGAGGAAAGCAGAGCCCTGCAGCGCAACATGATCAATGAGGTCAAGGCCCTTATCGAAAAAGGAGTGCTTGAGCACCCCGAGGCGGCAGCCTAATGATTTCCAGATTGAGCCTGTCTCTCTGTTGCTTTGTTTTTTGCGTTCCATGGAAGGCCCTGGCTCTGGATCTCACGGCTCAGGTGGCCACACCCATGACTCTGCTTTTTGTGCGCGATCGAGATGAGCCCACTAAAACACTTTTGAGCCCCTATGGAGTCTCACTGGAGTTGGGTTGGTCTGCAAGTCGGCGTTTTATCATTGGAGTGAGGCAGGAGTTTACCTTTGCGGGAGACAGCTTAGTCACCAGCTCAAGCGGTGTGTTCACCCGTTACGCCCTCTTCGGAGGCACCAACGATTCCAGTTCTGTTCGTGGTCACACTTGGTCGGTTGTGAGCCCACACACGAGTCAGCTGCTCTTGGGAATGGAGTCCACCAAGGTCGATCTGCGTGAGTTTGACACCACTCGAGATATCAAAATCGTGGCCGGGCGGCGCCCCTTGACCGAAAA
>JANQPW010000645.1 GCA_028285285.1 Silvanigrellales bacterium | reverse complement strand
AGAACCAACTGCATGCCGCTGTGGTGGAACTGGTGGCAATGAAGGGTGCGGAGATCAATTATTCGACGGTACAAAACTGGTATTCGGGCGACGCCGAAGGACGGGGTGGTATCTACAATTTTGTGACCAAACGCGGACTTTGTGGCGGTGAGTCGTCAAAAATTTCTTGGACTCAGGTGGAGACAGGTTCAGCTATCACGTGGAAGTACCCCAGCTGCATTCTCAAGGGAGACAACTCCGTTGGGGAGTTTTACTCCGTTGCTCTCACCAATGGAAAAATGCAGGCCGACACGGGAACAAAGATGATCCACATCGGCAAGAACACCCGCAGCAAGATCATCTCAAAAGGCATTTCAGCCGACGAGTCGGTCAACAGCTACAGAGGCCAGGTGCGGATTTCTCCTGGAGCCAAGGGCGCCCGAAACTACTCCCAATGCGACTCCATGCTGGTGGGAAAAAAGAGCCAGGCCAACACGTTCCCTTATATTGAAGTGAAGAACAAAGATGGAGTGGTGGAGCACGAAGCCACAACCTCCCGCATCAACTCTGACCAGATTTTTTACCTCAAATCGCGGGGGCTGAGTGAAGAAGAGGCCATAGGCATTATTTTGAACGGCTTCTGCAAAGAGGTTTTTAAAAAACTGCCGCTGGAGTTTTCAGTGGAGGCAGTGAAGCTCCTGGAAATGAAATTAGAAGGAAGTGTCGGCTAAACGAAGCGGAGAAATTTGATGCTCAGTATTGAAAATTTGCATGCACATGTGGGTGGAACTGAAGTTCTCAGTGGCCTGTCTCTCGAGGTGAAAGAAGGGGAAGTGCACGCCATCATGGGGCCGAATGGCTCCGGCAAGAGCACCCTGGCCAAGATCATTGCTGGGCACCCCGATTATGAGGTGACGTCTGGCAGCGTTCGTTACGAGTCGAACTTCAAATACAAAGACGTCCTGGAGTTAGACCCAGATGAGCGAGCTCGAGAGGGAATTTTTCTGGCCTTTCAATACCCTGTTGAAGTGCCGGGAGTTCAGAATTTTCATTTTCTCCACACTGCTTTCAACTCCATTTGCAAGCAGCAGGGAGCCCAAGAGCTCGACGAAGTCGCCTTTCGTGACTACTTGAATGAGCGTGTCCGTTTTCTTGGCTTTGACAAAGACTTCAGCGACCGCTCGCTCAATGCGGGCCTTTCGGGTGGTGAAAAGAAGAAAAACGAGATCATTCAAATGGCCGTGCTCAACCCTCGGCTTGCCTTGCTCGACGAAACAGACTCAGGTTTGGACGTTGATGCTCTCAAAATGGTTGCAGACGGCGTGAACAAGCTGCGCGCAGAAGATCGGGCAGTGGTACTCGTGACTCACTACCAACGCCTACTCAACCACATCGAGCCCGACTTTGTGCATGTGCTTCACCAGGGAAAGATCATTAAATCAGGCACGAAAGAGTTAGCTCTTCACATTGAAGAAAACGGCTATGACCAAATTCTCAGTGAGCTGGAGGAGTCTTGAGGATGGTTCCGTCAAAAACAAAAATTGACAGCTCTTGGCATGATGCTTTCACACGCAGCTTAGTGAATTCCGGCTCTGAGAATGAAGAACAGCGAAAGAACAGTTTTCGCTCTTTTCTTCGCTGGGGATTCCCCAAACGCAGTGATGAGGAATGGAAGTACACGAACCTGAAACACTTGGAGCAGATCGGTGTTGAAGACTCTGTGGGGGGAAAGCCGAAAACTCTCAGCCCTGAAGAACAGAAACGTCTGCAAGGCGTTCTCGACGACCTGCAAGAACGCTTGAGTCTTCCCAAAGAAGAGAACTGGGAATTGCTCACGCTTGTGGAAGGTTCTTCTCAACTCACACCCAACACGACAACAAGTTTTAAAACCGATCTCAGTGCCGGTTGGGAGCCGCGACCCTCTCGCCAAGCACAAGATGGACTTGATCATCTGCATGATGCCTTTTCCAAAGAGAAATCCGTGCTCAGAGTCTCTTCTCATCAGAAGGAGACCACTCAACGATTTGTCGTGCTCGACATCACCGGGTTGCGCACCGGACATTCTTTCTCAACATCTCATCTGCAAATCGAGGTTGGAAAGGGCGCTACAGCGGAGATCATTTGGCTACAATGTGATCTCTCTGAATCGCCTGCACTCCGGCAAACAAGACTCGATATTTCCCTTGAAGAGACCGCACACCTCAAGATTTTGAACATCCAAGATGTTCAATCTGGTGGCACGCTGATCAACCGCTGTCACGCTGCGGTGAACACTCAAGCACTGTTTCAAAATCTCGTGGCCAGTTTCTCTTCAGGCGTTGTGCGAAACGACCTCTCCGTTTTGCTCACTCAACCTGGGGCGGAGTGCCAAATTGATGGATTTTATGGCTCTCGCCAGGGCGGTCACATCGACAACCACACTGAGGTTGTTCACGAAGAAGGAAACACAGAAAGTCGCCAAGTCTACAAGGGTCTTCTTACCGAAAAAGGCCGCGGGGTGTTTAACGGCCGCGTCTGCATTCGTGAAGGGGCCGATGGAAGTTCTGCTCATCAGCTCAACAAAAATGTGCTCCTTCACCCCGATGCACAGATCGATACCAAACCTGAGCTTCAGATTGATGCCGACGATGTGAGTTGTAGCCATGGGGCAACTGTGGGCACCCTGTCACCTGAAGAGGTCTTCTACCTTCGTAGCCGTGGACTTTCGGCAGGCCAAGCGCGTGAACTCATGGCATCTGGTTTTGCAGCAGAGATCGTGCAGCGAGACTTCCCAGCGCGCTTTCGGTCTTCATATCTTTCCTGGTTGAATGAGTTTCTCAATCGAACGGAGATCGCAAACAATGGAAACCTCTGATATCCGTGCCGAGTTCCCTTTCTTCAGAAAGGTCAAATCAGAATGTGGGCAGCCCATTGTCTATTTCGACAATGCAGCAACATCACTCAAACCAAAGTGTGTGGTGGACAAAGTTTCGCAATACTATCTGGAAACATCTGCCAATGTGCACCGTGGTGTTCACCAGCTCAGTGAAAGTGCCACCCGCGAGTTTGAAGGAACCCGCACTGAGATTCAAAGCCTTCTCGGTGCAAATCACGCAGAGGAAATTGTCCTCACTTCTGGTGCAACGCACGGACTCAACCTGGTAGCATTGGGCTGGGCTCGGCAACATTTGAAGAGTGGAGACGAAATCTTACTTACTGAAATGGAGCATCATGCCAACATTGTTCCGTGGCATCTCTTACAGCGTGAGAAAGATATTCAGCTGCGTTTTGTGCCAGTTCAAAAAGACGGAACTCTCGATCTGAGCCGTTTGGAATCACTTGTGTCTCGAAACACGCGTCTTGCTTCTTTTGTTATGACTTCAAATGTACTCGGCACCATAAACCCCACACGGGAGATCATTTCGCGGTTGAAGGCCATTAACCCCGGCATTCACATTGTGCTCGATGGAGCCCAGGCTGCGGCACACGAAAAACTCGATGTTTGTGAGCTTGGCTGCTCCGCACTCACGCTTTCTGCCCACAAAATGTGTGGCCCAACAGGAGTCGGGGCTCTCTATCTCCGACAAGACTTTCGAGATGAGTTTTCCCCCGTCATGGGCGGAGGAGACATGATCAACAAAGTCACTCTTGAGGGCTCGACCTTCGCACCTTTTCCTTCAATTCTGGAGCCCGGCACGCCCAACATTGCGGGGGTGATTGGCTTTGGGGAAGCCATTCGCTTTCTGAAGCGCGTTGGCTTTTCAACAGTTCAAAAGCAGGAGCAAAAGCTTCTTGAGAAAACCTCACAAATGCTGGCAGAGATCAAAGGTCTGAGACTTGTTGGACACAACACCCACAAGTCGCCCGTTTTTTCCTTTGAGATCGAAGGTGCACATTCCCATGACGTGGCCACGGTGCTCGACAAATACGGTATTGCTGTGCGCTCAGGACATCACTGCGCCCAGCCCCTCATGAAAGCACTTGGGGTGGTTTCCACCGCCCGCGCTTCACTCAACTTCTACAACAGCGAAGAAGAGGTTGATCGTTTTGCAGAAGCTTTGATCAAAACGAGGGAGTTGGTACAGTGAGCGTTCAAAACACAAGGGAAGTGTATGCTTCTCTGAAGAAAATCATTAGCGGATCAAAGTTCTCCCTTGCGAAACAAGGCGAGTGCACAAGTTCTTTTCAAACCCAAGCGAAAGCGGAAGCCCAAAACCGATCGTGCGGCGATACCCTGTTTTTGCATTGGCAAGTCAATTCTGAAAATCAATGTCGGGTCGCATATTCCGGCGATCACTGTGCCCTTTGCAGTGCCTCAGCAGAGGTCCTGTGTGAGTGGGTCAACTCCTCAATAGAGCAGTTTGATCAAAGTTTAAGCGTTGTGGAGTCGGTCGCAAAAAGTTTCCACACGATTCGCCTCTCTCCAGACTCTACTCCCGATGAACGCATCAACACGCAAATACCACGTCTTGAGGTGATTCAGCAGTGTGTTGCTCATATGCCCTCCCGTGCCGAATGTGCAGCACTTCCGTGGAAGGCTGCTTCCCAACTGATCGGAGAGAGACCCCATGATTGAAACAAAAGTGAGAACCCAAACAACACCTAACCCCAATGCTGTGAAGTTCATTTTGAACAAAGACGTTAAAGCATCTGGAAAGATCTCTTTCACAGATCCGGCTTCGTGTGAACATGTGCCCCTCGCGCACGGAGTTTTGGAGATCTCTCGTGTGGTGCAGGTTCATCTTTTTGAGAACGTCATCACCGTCACCCAAGATGGAGACGCCACCTGGGTGAGCCTTTCACCCCTCGTCATTGCATTGATTAAAGAAAGAATTGATACACACGATGCATTTTTTGAATCTCTAACTGACGTGCGACCTGAGCTTCCCCCAGAGCTTCAGGAGATTGATGACATCTTGGGCCGAACGGTACGTCCAGCACTGCAAATGGATGGAGGAGATCTCGTCATCACCGGAAAAGAGGGGCGTTATCTCAAAATCGCTTATCAGGGTGCATGTGGCGGATGTCCTAGCTCAACAACAGGCACATTGAATGCCATTGAATCGGTTCTCAGACAGGAATACGATCCAGACATTATTGTAGTGATTGATGAGTCTGTGGAGTCTTTGGACTCGTTTAGTCCTTTTGGATGAGGGAAGGCGAAGACTCGTCTTTATCGAGTTCCAGCTCCTGCATTTCTAATGAGAGCTGCACCAATTCGGCTATCCCAGCAACTTCAAGCTTTTTAAAGACGTTGTGGCGTCTCAGCTCAACTGTTCGAAGACTCACCTTCAAGTCAAAAGCAATGGCTTTGTTGGCGTCTCCGTTAACAACACGTTTCATCACCTGCTGTTCGCCTTCTGTCAGCTTCTCAAACCGCTTTCGCAGGTTCTCTTTCTTCTCATTCCTTTTCAAGGTCTCAATTTCGGTCGCTTCCGCTTCCCGAACCGCATGAAACAGGGCAGTTTCATTGAGCGGTTTATCAAGAACTGTGAGGGCACCCTGTTTCATGGCAGAAACAGCCAAAGTGGTGTCGGCAAAGGCAGAAAAAAGAATTGTCGGGACATCAAATCCGGCCCTGCTGAGGTGTTCAAGGAGCTCTCGGCCTTGCATGCCACCCAAACGTTCATCAACGAGAACACAGGCCGGTCTCGGGTAGGGCAAACCCTTTAAAAACTCCTCAGCGGAAGAAAAAGTTCTCACTGGAAATTCGTGGAGGCCAAATAGACTCTCTAACGCCTCTAGAATAGCGGGATCATCATCAATGATATAGGTGATGACTGACATAGGCACGTTCTCCCCATGAGCCTTTCGAAAGCCAGAACCCTAACAGAAAAATAAAGAATCGGCATTGCGGACAGCCGCATTGACTCTTCCAACCGTAGTTCATGCTAACCTGATCTCTAGGTGTCCGTGAAACAATAT
Source organism: Silvanigrellales bacterium (assembly GCA_028285285.1). Taxonomy (GTDB): domain Bacteria; phylum Bdellovibrionota_B; class Oligoflexia; order Silvanigrellales; family Silvanigrellaceae; genus JANQPW01. The sequence continues at coordinate 5,151 of JANQPW010000645.1, read as the reverse complement.
TTGAAGAATCACCACAAGAAGTTGACAGTACATGGCCCTCTACATCGTTTACTCAACTGAATCACCCGGCCAAGCACAGTGCCTCAGTGGAGAAGAACCCACACCCTTGCTGAACGAAGTGGCAAAGCTTGCTGCGGAAATTGCGCAAACCGTTGAGTCTCTTCGCCAGGCAGAGGTACCGCACTCTGAGGAAAATCCACAGGTCATTCGGCTTTCTCTTGCCATTGGCACCTGTCCAAAAACAAACCGCGCCACCGAAATCGATGCTGAAGTGGTCACACTACAAGACTCAGAAAAGCAAATTCTACTTCGCGTCTCTCCGTCTGGTGAAGAAAAAAAGTTCTTCGAGGCAACCCTCCATAACTTTGGTCTCCTCGAGGTTCAGAGAAGCCTCCTCCACATGTTGGCACAACCCTTACAAGCCATATTTTCATTGGTTGGTGTCGTTGCTCACTCGGTTTCATCGGGTGCCCTTCGCGTTACCGTTAAGCAGGAAAGGTGGATAGAGGCCCTTTCTGAACAGGTCGAGCGGCTTTCAGAATTGATCGGTTCAACACGCCAGGGTCTCATCAACCCCATGCCCGAATGTTCAACGCTGAATCTCAGTAAGACTCTGGAGTCCTTTTTTCTCCGCCTTCATGATCTTGAATTGTCCGGATCAGATCAGCTGCAAATTTCCTTTCCCAGCATCAGAATGCCAAATATTATGGCACCCCAACGACATCTCCCCTTGATTCTTGAACTCTGGATCCGCCATCTCTTGAGTTCGTCTCAAGATCAAAGCGATCCCAGTGCCTCGGAGTTTCTGAAGGGAAAAATAGGGGTTCGCATTGAGGAAGTGAACGATCGTCTCCTGCTCCAGCTCCCCATCGCACCAACGCGAAGTATTGACATGAAGACCAACCGTTTTGAGGGAACATATACGGAACAGAAGGCAGACTATGGCCTGAGCCTCGCCATCATGAAGCGCCTTTCCAGCGAATGCCACGCAAACATTGGCATCATGAACATTGGCCAGGAATCGTTTATACAAATTGGTTTTCGCTTGGCCACAGAAAACAACCAAGCTGAGGATGAGACATCCGCAATACCTCTTCGAGCTGCAAAGTAACATTAGAGAAGCTCGATACTCATCGCAGTGGTTCCTAGGTGAGCTCGGGAATGTCACCCAACCGAATGACAAAGTGCATAGAGATACCATCTCCATTTTCAACCACCGGAACAATCACAGCACGTCGTTCTTCCTCTGTGAGGTTGGCTAAAATGCGGTCGCTCTCAATGAGCTCATCACCTTCAAAGTACATCTGAGTGGTGAGCGTGCGCACGCCGGGCGCCGAAATTTTGAAGTGGATATGAGGTGGGCGCAGCCAAGTCGACGTGGCTGGATAAGAGCCCGGCTTGATTGTTTTGAAGGAAAAGTGCCCCTCGCGGGTGGTGGTTCTGCCCCAATACTGAAAGTTAGGATCGAGTGGCGCATCAAATGTGTCTGCGGGGTGATCATATTTACCCGATTCGCAGGCCTGCCAGATCTCCACAAGCGCTCCGCTCACCGGGTTACAATCTCGGTCCAACACTTCACCTGTGAGAAAAACACGACGACCCAGTGCCTCAGTTTGCCTTCCTTCCAAAACGGTCAGATCTCGGTCAGACTCGCGGCTGAGATCTTCCGGGTAAAAGGGTCCTTCTGTTTGGGGAGGTGTGACCGCACCACAGGTCTGATTTGCCAGCGCGCGTGCTCCGGCCAATGTGCCCATCCCAGCCACAATCCCTTTTCCAAGGGCATCTCTTCTTTTCATCTCTCTCTCCTCTTCACACTGTGTTGAGAAGGGCATCCTACCTGGAAAGAGCCGATTGAAAAGCGAACATTCATTACCTATATGTTAAGCGTTTCTAATCAGTGGGGGATAGCTTCATGAATCTTAACCCTTACCGCAGCCTTTCCGTAGACGATCTCTACATCATGGATGGTCTTGGCAACGGCCTGAAGGTTGGTGAAATCGCCCGTCAACTTTCCCTCACCCAGTCCGCTGTGAGTCAGCGTCTCCAGAAGATCAGTGCGCTTTTTGCCGATCCACTGTTTCAAAAATCGGGACGTTCCCTTGCTCTCACAAATGCTGGGAGAGATCTGGCAACACGTTCCACTCAAGCTCTCTCTGTGCTCGACTCAAGTCGTTTGCAACAAACGCTATCCCAACCCATCATGGTCGGAACACGACCTGAGGTCGGTTTCTCCTGGCTCAGCAAAGCTCTTTTCTCCCTGCGACACAGCAACCCAGAACTATGCTTTCACCTGAAAATAGGTTCGGGAGAGGAAGGGCTCAAAGGGCTTCAAGCAGACGAAATTGACGTGCTGCTCACCTCTGCGCCCGTTACGCTTCGCGAGTACGACTCAGTTGAGGTTGCTCAAGAAGATTATGTTTTCGTGGCTCGAAAAGAAATCCACACAAAAATCCAAAGCCTCGCCTGCCTTGAAAAACTCACTCTTATTGAACATGATCGGAGTTTTCCATTTCTGAGATATCTCGACGGACCTTCCCGGGCAAAACTCAAACTGCTCGACACTTGGTTTCTGGGCTCGACCACGCTCATGATGCAAGCTATTTTGGAAGGTTTGGGCGTGGGGATCGTACCCCTATACATGGCTGAAAGTCACATGAAGTCGGGAGCCGTCGACACCATCGACCTTTTCGCACCACCATCTTCAGATTCCTTTCGATTGATCTATCGCAAGAGACCCGCCCTTGCACGCCCCTTGCAATTGCTCAGTGATAGCCTTCGGCAAATTGGGTTGAAGCCCGCAGACCTCACCGACAGAAACTCCAATCGGGCGGATTGACCTGCACACAACCTTTGTCACGAGACCAATCTTCACTGGCCCAGGCATCGGTGAGCTCAAACGGATCATCATGGGCCCGAAAATCGTCTATGGCATGAATCAACAAAGCCAAGGCCAAGACGGAAGCGAACACACGAGCCCATCTCTTTTCAAGCTGAAACAGAGCCACACAAGCAGCAAAAAAAACAAGCACAGCACTCGGATGAGAAATTGTGAGAGCCCGAGCGCTGTTGTGAAGGGGGTTTGACCAGCTCAAAGGTGGATGATGATATGCAGGAGCAATGGCGAAAACATAGCAACTGCCAAACAGTGCCACCGTTGCACTGAACAACAAAACTAAGGACGGCAGATCTCTCTTTTTCAGGAAAACTGAAAAGAGTCTAAAAATAAGATAGACGGAGCCGTAAAAGAGAGTCATCCAAAAAATCGCTGTCCATTCTGTTGCACCCTCAAGCCGCAACAACACAGACCCCATTGCCTTCGAAACAATTGGAAGCGAGTACTCAAAAGCGGGCCAGAAGTGGGGAATCGGATTTCCCAAGATGCGAATTGTGTCTTGAGAGACAAGAGTTTTGGCCAGACCAGCAACCAAACCGCACAGAAGGACCACATTGATTGTGATGGATGAAGCTCTTTTACGGTAAATTCCCAAAGCCATGGCCGCGAGAACTCCTGGTGCAAAAACGATCATTGCTGACTTCGACGACACAACGAGAAAACCCAGAAGGCCCAAGAAAACCTTTGTTACTGCATGATGTGCTCTGAGGTCAGCAATGGAAAGCAGCACGACAAAAGGAGCCAGAAGGTAGACCACATTCAGCACGGTCAGACTTTCATAAGCGGCATAGACCCCAAAAGCGATCGCAAAGCAAAAGCGCACCCAGTCGCTTGGAACAAACTCCCGAAAGGTCCTCCAGCAAATGAAAGAACAGGTAAAGGCCAAAACACAGGATGTGAGACCCTGGAGCACCCAGGGAAAATTCTCAAGACCAAACAACCTCGCCAGGCCCACGAGAATCCAGGGCAAAAATGCCCAGTGAGAATACTCACCGGCAAAAAAAAGCGGAAAAAAACCGTGCTGAAGTTGTCTTGGCAAAAGCATATTGCCAATTTCAGCATAAGGTAGATTCCATAGCGACGGGAACACGAACCAAGACGAAGGCACAATCACGAAGAAAGCCAAGAGGGCGTGCAGATTAAAGTCGCGAAAATCCACCTTCATCAAGAACACCTTTCTGAATTGTGAGGGAATTCACCACTCCGACCAAGTTACCCGAAAAACAAACAAAAAAAAGCTCCAGCCAGGATTTCTCCCGTCTGGAGCTTCTTTTCAAATCTGGTGGGCGATCAGGGACTCGAACCCCGGACATTCTGCGTGTAAAGCAGACGCTCTAACCAACTGAGCTAATCGCCCGACACGGCGTGTGATAGATCAAGCACGGAGAGGTGTCAACGTCTTTGCTGGGAATTCTTGAGGGGAGGGTGAGCATGGGGGTTGCGAACGAAAACCTGAAAAAGAAGGTAGAACCCCCCCAACATGAGCACACTTTCCCAGCCGGCCATATTCACAATGGGGTCGGCAGAAACCAATGAAAGCGCAAAACCAAGGCACAGCAGCAACCAATTTGCGAGAAAAATCCAACGGCACACCAAAAACGACCGCATTGAAAGCAGGAACTCACGAGGGCGGCGATTTTCTCCATGCCGAACTCGGGAAAGGTGAAGCTGGCTTTGCCAAAATCGAAAGTAGAGCAAAATGGCAAACAATTTGGCAATAAGCAGGGGAATCACCGACTGCAGATCTCGCAAAACGGCCAAGAGCACGCCATAAGCAACGAAAAATAACCCTAAGACCACGATCTTAGCAATACGATCGCTTTCTGCACGATAGGTGAAATGAAGAATCAATCGAGAGAGAGCAAGGGCATAGACTCCGAGGCTCAAACCGACTGCGCCAACGGCCAACACGAAGCCCGTGAGAGTGAAGTCACTCCCCAAGAAGACAACCCGAACCAACCAAGCCTCCGTAAGGCTTGCGAATAGAAGAAAAGCCAAGAAGGCTGAAACCATGAAAAGGGCCGTGGTGCGCGCCACAAAGAGCTGATGTTTGCGTCGACTATACGTTCGACTGTACGACGCCATGGGCTGCACCTCCCTGCGCACCCCCAAAAGGGGGCCTGGAGTGCCACACACTCTGCAAAAGGGCCTGACCAGACTCAAGAAGCATGAGAAGGGAGTCGAAGTCGTCAGTGCCCAACAGCTGCTCCCAGGTTGGGCAAAGCCTCCGACGGTTTTGTGAGGCTGCCGACCGAAAG
>JANQPW010000643.1 GCA_028285285.1 Silvanigrellales bacterium | reverse complement strand
CACGCTTCCACATGTTTACAAACTCTACGAGCAAGCAGAGGAGATTCCAGGCTTTATTGATCCCCTCATTTGGTCAGCACTAGGACGCGCCATTTCGCTCCACTTTTCAGGCACCATGAGTGCGCCGCACGCCGCCTCTCTCCTTGACGCATTGATTGTTGACCAAGAAAACTTCCTCAGCCAAAAAGCAACCGTGCCATGAAAGCAACCTCAGGTTCATCGATACCCAAAAAAATTCGGCCTACATACCGCGGTCTCGTGACCATTGGAATCGTCGCATTCACAATGGCTGCCGCGTTTGTGACCTCTTCCTACCATTTGATCAGGCTGCAAAAGCGAGCCCAGTCAAGTGCCGAAACAGAGCTGCAGTTGACAGCCAGGAATGCGGCCATATCACTTCGCCACGCCATAGACATTGAAACCAGCAGGCTCCGAACATTGGCTCAAGACAGTGAGTTGATTTTGTCGGCCCGGAGCATTCTGTTTCTTCAAGATGCCACGAACAGAATTGACGCCCACCAATCTGAAAGCCCACTGAACCCAACTCTTCTTTTGGTGAGAACAAGTGGACGTGTGATCACAAGCGCTCCCGAACGCAGAAGCCGATCGGAATCTCTGAACACCCTTCTCGACAGGCCAGAAGTCTTCACGCTGTTGAAGCGCAAGTCCTTTTCTGTAGATGAAGTCGGACCTTCCGAAATGAGAATCGTGCAAATGTCGACGAAAAATGGAAGTCGCCAGCCTCATTTAGGAGTGGTGGTCCCTGGTCGCGGAACAGCCGGTTTGTCGGGATTTCTCTTCGCATTCATGAGCCCAGAGGCCCTGCAAAAGGTGTTTCAAAACAACTCATCGATGCCATCTTTGTTAAAACTCGGACCCTCTGAGTTTCCAAGTCGAGAAAGCACGGAGCACAGCAAGGCCGACCGTCTCTCGGCCGAGAGCGAGGTTTTCTCAGAAAACTCACCTTCACACGACCCTATTTCCATCTCCGTTTTCCAGAGCCGAGAAGAAGCATTTGCGGGCGTGCAAAAGGAACTGACGAATCTCGTGCTTCTCAACGCTGGTCTAGCGCTTTTGACAGGTCTGCTTGCGTTTGCTGTTTCACGAATTTTTGTTCGCCCCTTTAAAAAACTCAGCTCTTTTGTTGAGGAGCTCTCAAAAAGCCCCCACAGCCACTCAATCACAGACTCACTGGGATCGTTTTCATTCCAGGAGTTTCATTTGATCTCAGTCACTTTACAAAACCAGCGAACAACAATTGATGAACAGCTGAAGGCCCTCTCTCACTCGGTTGCACAGCTCACAGATTCAAACGAAGGTCTCACAAGGCTGTCTCTTCGACTGCGAGAACTTTCAGCTTGCCTCACCTTCAATCGGTATCTGGAGGTTCTTGGGAAAACGGCTCAAGAGCCTTATGGTCATGACGTCTGGATCTATGTTCGGCACCCAGATGGCAAAAATTTTGTGCTCGTGAGCTCCCCAAAAAACACATCCACCAAGAGTAGGGAAAGTGTTCCCGCAGACCAACTTGACAAGGTCCCCACCTCTCTCAACTCACAAAACTGGCAAACCTTGAGCGATAAATCTGGCCAGCCGCTTCTTCTTGTGGGTCAGCCTGAGAGCCCTCTCAAAGACTCCTCACTTCTGGAGAGCCTTTTGAGCACGGCAGCAATTTCTCTGGAAAACATCTTCCTCATAGAGCGAATTCGAGAAGAGGAGCGCCGTTCCATGCAACTCGAAAATGCCAACCTCGAGGCGGAACTCATGACTCTGAAAAATCAAATGAATCCTCATTTTCTTTTCAACTCACTCAATTCAATTGCAAACACGATTGATGAAGATCCGGAAAGTTCCATCGATGCCATATCTCAACTCAGCGACCTCTACAGGAAAATTTTGGATGCCTCGCGAAATGTCACCACACCCCTTTCTGAGGAACTTGAAATCGTCGAGCTCTACCTCAAAATGGAAAAAACGCGTTTTACCGACCGTCTGAGGTGGGCCATTCATGATCAAACTCACTCACCCGGCTTGACCGTGCCCAGCCTGATGATTCAAACACTCGTCGAAAACGCAGTGAAACACGGGATTGCAAAGTCTATCAAAGGAGGTGAAGTGGAAATTCTCGCAAGGGAATCTGCAGGCAATCTCACTCTTGTGGTGGAAAACACAGGGGCTGCCTTTCGCCAAGCTCCTCGCGATGAGCGGGTGGGCATTGGCCTGACGAACACACGCAAGCGTTTGCAATTGCTTTACGGGTCGAGGGCCAGTCTCGAAATCAAAACCACAGCCCTTCCCAGCACGTCGATCACTCTAACCCTTACCGGAGTCAGCAAATGAGTATGAAGATTCTTGTGGTTGATGACGAACAACCCGCCCGCCAGCGAATCCGAAAACTGATTGAGTCTTGTGAAGCTGCAAAAGACGCCGAAACAACAGAGGCAACAAATGGTCTTGAGGCTCTGCAAAAAATAACGGAAAATCAGCCCGATATCGTTATTCTCGATGTTGACATGCCAGAAATGACAGGTATTGACTTGCTCCATCAACTGCCTCAGAAAAACTTTCTGGTGATCTTCCAAACCGCACATTCACACTTTGCGGTGGAGGCGTTTGAACTGAGTGCTATCGACTTTCTGCTCAAACCTTATACCAGAGCTCGATTTGAGCAGTCTGTGGAAAAGGCCATCAAAAAACTGAATGAGCGAGAACGGCTCACCTCGCTCGAAGAAGAGCTGATCAAACGAAAAAACTACATGCGACGCTTTGTGGTTAATGTGGGTCAAAAAACCAAGATCATTGATGAGTCAGAGGTTTGCTACTTTAGCTCAAAGGATCATATTACCTCAGTGCATATGGAAGACATTTCCTACGCCTATCAAAACAGTCTCACACACATCGAAAAGCACACAGACCCCGAGCGATTCTTGAGAATTCACAAAAATGCTGTCATCAACCTCCGCGAAACAAAATCCTACTCAAAATCACGTCCTATGACTGTTCTTATGAAAAATGGCGACGAACTGCGGGTGGCCCGAGACCGCGAAAAGGCCGTGCGAGAAGTGCTGAGTCAAAAAGTCAAAGATGTCAAAAAGGTGAACCCCTGAAAAAAAAATCCACACTTGTCTAACCGAGGGAATGCCAAACTAAAGGAAAGCGAGAGAATGATTGGCGTTCCGAATGAAATCGAGTTCCCTGAGACAAACCTTACCCCTTCGGCTCTATTCAAGACATGCTTTGTTGGTGTTCGCCAGCTGCTTCCTGATTGACTGTCTTGTGGAAGTGGTCCTAAATGGTGTGCACTCGTGGCAGTCAGCTCCTGTGCTCACACACGCCTTCATTCTGAGCTCTTTGGTCACCTTCGCAGTGCTCACCGCGCTTCACTTCCAGGTGGGTCGGTACCTTCAACGACTGATCACCTCAAACCGCCAAAGCACAGGTTCTCGAATTGTTTCCCACGAAGGCCATCGCCTTCCCAGCAATGAGTTTGCGGACCTCTTCTTATCTCGTGAAACCATGGCCTATGCTTTAGAGCAGAAGCAGCGTCTTCTCGGCACTCAGCTCGACGAAGCACAACAAAACCTGATCAAGGCCGCTAAACTCACAACCATCGGCGAGTTAACTTCAACCATTGTGCACGATCTCCGCAACCCGCTGCAGTCAATAAAAGGGTATGCGCAGATCATGGCAGAAACAGAGGGGCCCCTCGACGATAAAACCCAGAAGCACTACCTTTCGCGCATTTTGCGATCGGCCGACCACATCGCAAAACTTGTGAAGCGCATGAGCATGTATGGGCGTCACAGCATTGAAATGAACGAAGGAGTGAATCTTGACCACTGCATCAGTGACACACTCATCATTCTGGAGCCTATGATTGAGCGTAGCCGAACCCTTGTGACACAAACCCTTCGCGACGACTTCTCGTTGGGTTGGGGGAACAAGGAATTGATCGTTCAGATTCTTGTCAATTTGTGCTCAAACGCGATTGACGCTATGACAAATCAAGAGGAAAAAACGATTCAACTTAGTGTTAAAGAAACAGAAGACCAGTTTCTCGTTTCGGTTACCGACTCTGGAACGGGAGTACCGCCAGAAATCAAAGAGCAGATCTTCAGCCCCTTCTTCACAACAAAGCAAGAGGGTAAGGGCACGGGTCTTGGCCTTGCCAGCTGCCGCGACATTGTGAATCAGCTGAAGTCGAACATCACAGTCGAGAATCTTGCAAATGGGAAGGGTGCAACCTTTTCGTTTGCTGTGTGGAAGAAAGAGCCCGTTGTCCAGAGTGAACAAGACACAGCGGCTTGATATGGGACAAGCACTTCTCGTAGCGCTCAGTTTTTTCTGGCTCATCCACTCTCCTGCAAGTGCCACTGCCGTTGCAAGCACCCAAGTCAACGCACTCAAGAGTGAAGTTGAGGCGCTTTATCTCGAGACACTTTCTCTTTCTATCGAAAATTCCCCCCAGCTCCACGACCTGCCCGAGCTCACAGAGGCACAATTTCCAAAACTCACTTCTGTGGTGCAAAGTGTCGAGGCAAAACGAGACACAGGTTCTCCCGTTCCCTATTTATTGCTCACCCTCAAATTCGATCACCCTTTCGTTACAGAGCTCTTGATTCTCCTCCGATCTTTGCCCATTTTTGTGAGGTGGGGAAATCAACACATCGACGCCCGTTTTTTAGAGTCGGAAATGCGAAGATTCAGGCTTCAATTTGCAGCTCCTGATAAAAGGGCAGCAAGCTGGAGTCTTCTGAAGGGCCACACACAGACGCAGCTACAACTCGCACGTCGTGTTGTGGAAGAGCTGAATCAGGAGATTGACGACTTTGGCGAACGACTCCTGGCGCGAATGGCCTTGGTTCAGATTCTCTATGGATGGAGCACTTCAACCACATCTTGTCTGCTTCCCGAATGTCACGCCGACCTCAGGGCAAGTTTTCAGCAAGAAGATTCTCAGCGCCGGCTCTCAAGCATTGCATTTGGACTGAGCCAAAATTTTCTTAAAAAGGAAGACATTTTCAACGTGCTGAAAGGCCTGCGAAAAATTCGCCCTGAGCTTCACAGAGCTCTCAATCGAGCCCTTCCGACCGACCCCAATCAACCCAACCCATCTAGCGAATAGAGCTGAGCTCTCCATCTGCTGAGAAGTGAATTTCAACCCGGCGGTTTCGAGGATCTCTCCCTTGAGGTTCTGCAAGCTCCCTATCGGCAAAGCCGCGTGTTTCAAAGGGAATAAGATCTTCTTCACCGAGCTGTGACAACAAGGAACTCGTACAGCCCATCACCTGCGCCGCAAAACGCAACGCCCGAGCCTCAGAGAGATCCTGGTTGTTTGAAAACTCTCCTTCTCTAACAAAAGGAACAGTGTCGGTGTGCCCTTCAAATCGAATTCCCGCAATCTGCACCCGTCCTCTTCCTTTCAGGCATGCGTAACTTGGAGTTCGCTGCACCGGGCAGCTCTTCAGAAGCTCCTGGCCCTGCTCACTCTCGAGCACACCCGAAAAATCGAGATGACAATGAACCGCCCACGCCAGAGCATCTGCAATGGCCTGACTATCCGACCGACGCGCTGGCGGAAGGTCTGCCTTTGAGAGCGGAAAGTGAGCAATATCCGTCATCACACGAAGTGTGCCCTGGCTCGCCCGCACTTCTGCCTGAATGCTTTCACCAGCAAGCTTCTTCTTCATGGCCCGAAGAAGCTCGTTGAGGCTCAGACCAACCTCAAAGTTCTCCGTGATTTCATCACCCATATCTCCGGCGGTGGCATGAGTTTGAGCAGCACCAAAAAACAGGGCCCCAACCATTAGGACTGCTCCCAGACAAACTGACCCCCTTGCAACCCCAAACGGAAATGTCCAGGCCGGCCGCCCCAATGTTGAAATGGTTTGGCGTTTCCTGTTGTTTCTTTTTTGCTCACTCTGAGGTGTTGTTCTCACCTTTTTAAACCACGCCGCTTTCACTGTTCATAAGGAGTGTTTCTGATTGGTCAAGAGCCCGAGAGATTCCATCAATTGCCTCAACAAAATGGTCGTCCGAGCGTTTTGCGGTTGTGCTCAACTTCTTCTGCAGCGCAGCCAGTTTGCGGGAAGCCTCGCGTGCAGAGCGAGCTTCATCAAGCACCGACGGCCAATTCGTGACCTGATCGAGAACATTGATCTCAACCAGCTGCTTCAATGTGTCCACGCGCTTCTGCAGTTCACAGGCAGTTTCTTGAGCCTGGAGATGAAGACGAGCGCTGCTACTCATATCGCCTTTCAACTGCTTCACATAGGAGTCTATGGCGGCAACAGCACGTCCGTTGCTCCACCAACGTTCCAATTCGTCTGACTGCGTTTTGCTCAGAGAGTTGCTTTCTTCGAGACTCTCGATCTTTTGAAGAAGTGAAGAAATTCGGTCTGCTGGCTGGCGCAACAGCTCGTGAAGGCGGCCGTAGTCGACCTCCACAGCTCTTCGAACCCCAGAAGCATCTTTAATGGAGCGTGTGAGCAGCTCGCAGATCATGAGATTGCTCTCAGCGAGTGGTTGGTATGCCTTCCCATAGCGATTGAGTCTCACCTCGGTTTGGTCGAGCAGATCCTCATTCATTTTATTCATTTCTCGTGAAACATTTTGACAGGTTTTCACGAGATAATCAGACTGATCATTCACAATCCCAAAGTTCTTCAAAGCACTTTGAATAGCGTCGCGAGATTGGCGCACCGCCGTCAGCACACGACCCAGGTCGGCCCGGCTGCGTGGAGCAGCTTGCGACCAGCCCGAAACTCCAGACTCGCCATGCTCCAATTCACCTGGATTTTCGTCTCCCAGGTCTGGCTCAACCCCTCCGTTGCGAAGCATGTTGAACTTCTCTTTGTATGCCAGAGCCTCCTTTTCAGCACGCTTCTCTTCCGCCAACCGAGAGTTCTCTTGCTCCGCAAGAATTCGTCGTTCTATCTCAGTTTCTTCCTCATGAAGCTGTAGCTGACGCTCCCAGTACTGACGATCGCGCGAGTCTCGTTCGAGCTCCCTTTGCCTGCGCTCTTCTTCTCGTTTTCGGAGTTCTTTTCGATCTTCCAAACGAGAGCGATTAGCCTCTTCTAGTTTTTCGCTCAAACGCGCAACGTTTTGGTTGCGATCTTCACTGCTTGATTCAATAGCCCCTTTCAAAGTCTGGATTCCTGAGTCGAGGGCATTGCGAATACCATCAAGATATTCTCTCTCCGACTCGGTCTGAGACTCCACTGCAGAGCGAAGCCCCTCAATGACAGCCTCCGTTTGTGCAGCGTGGGTGCTCTGTTGAGCTGCTGTTGACTCAGCGTGTTCCTGTGAGGTTTTCAACAAATCTGTGATGCCACTGAGCTGCATCTCAAGGGTGTCGTTCAAGTAGTGCATAAGAGCGGTTTGCGTTTCTCGAGTTTGCTCAATGAGATGGTCTGTGTCTTCCTCAAATGCCTCATCAAGATTTTCGATACCTCGCGAAATCTCTTCCAGGGTGTGGAGGATGCGCTCATCACGGCCGCTTGAGAGCTGAAGTTCTCCCTCAACACGCTCCAACACGTCGTGTTGCTTTTCACTCCAGTCAATTTGCACACGCAATGCCTCGAGAGTTTGAGCTTGCCAACCTGCCATGTCTTCAAAGTGCTTGGAAAAACCTTCGGTATGGCTTGTGATGGCAGCGGTCTGTTCCTTTTGGCTCTCAACCAATGAAGCTTGTCCGTCGGCCACTGCCTGAAATGCAGCAGTCTGCTGCTCACGCTGTTCCTGGGCTCTTTCGTGTGTGTCGGCAATCACATCAACCAAGCGCCCCGACATTTGCTCAAAAGATGCAGTCAGCTCCCGCGCAAGCTCGCGGCTGGTGTCTTCCACCACCCCGGCGCTGAGCTGGTTTTGCTTGAGCTCAACAACCCGATCACCAATGTCTTGAACAATCTGGCGCACGCTGGTTGAACTCACAACCATCTGATCGCGAATTTCGGACAAGTAGTGTTTCTCGGTCTTGAAGCCAATCTGCTGTCGCAGGCGGCTCAACAGCCCATCCACCAGGCCCTCGGCCTGTTCCATTTGGCTACGCTCAAAAAGGCTGAACGACAAGGAGCCCAAGATTCCAACAACTGCGGAAAGAAAGGCCAAGCCTCCTCCAGCCAGCAAAGCAGAAAGGGCCTGCTCGAACTGTCCTTCTCCTGAAAGAAAAGGCTCTGCAGCAAGGGTTCCGGCACAAATGGAAAGCAAGGTGCCAATGAAACCGATTCCTGAAATCACCGAAGGGTTAAGGCGAGAAACCCGGTGTGAGGTGGCGTAAGAAAACAAGAGATTGTCACGAAGCTTGTCAATACTTTCGCTACTGCATTCCGGCGAAGACCTCCCGTCGGCGTCCGCCGCAAACCGAACCTCTTCCAAAAAGGAAGACCACATTCCACACGTCTTGAGGGAGGACTGCCTCGCAAACTCAAAAACGGAGGCCTTGTAAGACTCAAAACTCTCAGCAGATTGCTCCAATGGAGACCACCGGGCAAATTCAGACACCATGGCCTCGAAAAGCCGTGATCCCGCCCGAAGCTTGACGATCCCAAACAAAGTCACACCAACAATAAACGCAAGGTAGACTCCGATGAATTCCGTCGACAGGATAAAATCCAACATGTCCATCGCTCCTTAAACCAGCATAAACTGCCCATCGGAACGGAAAACCCGAAGTGTAACGGTTCTTAAATCAAAATGAACTCTTTCCACTTTTTCAGGTGGTTACAGACGCACTTTTTTGCGTTTTCGCAGCGCCAAGGCCAAACGAAGGCTCCGGCCGACCGGAAAGTGCATTGAGATTGTCAAAACTTTGATTCATCGATAGACACATTTTGCAGCGCAAACGCGAAGAAGGAGCACTCATGACTGGAGTTCTGGGAATCATTGTTTTTGTGGCCATTTCAATTCTATTGTCTTCCAATCGCAAAAACATCAACTGGAAAACAATCGGAGTTGGCTTCGGGCTGCAACTTGTTTTCGCTCTTCTCATCTTGGGAATTCCGGCTCTTGGCCTCAAAGGCCCTCTCCAGCCCTTCTTTGTGTGGGCCAACGACGCCGTTTTATTGCTCATTGCCTATGCCGACAAAGGAACGGATTTTTTGTTTGGACCTTTGGCTTCACCAGAAAAGATCGGTGGCTTTGTGGTTGCTGTTAAGGTTCTGCCGACCATCATCTTCTTCTCCACTGTGATGGCCGTGTTTTACCATATTGGTGTGATGCAGCTTGTGATCAATGCGCTTGCGGGCCTCATGCGACGCACCATGGGGCTTTCAGCTGCGGAATCTCTTTCTGCGGCGGGGAACGTCTTTGTTGGCCAAACAGAGGCTCCCCTTCTGGTGAAGCCCTACGTGCAAGACATGACCCGAAGCGAGCTCATGGCGGTGATGACCGGGGGCATGGCCACGGTCGCTGGGGGAGTGATGGCAGCCTACGTTCAACTTCTGAGTGCACGTGTTCCCGACATAGCCGGCCATTTGATCACGGCCAGCGTGATGTCGGCACCCGCAGCGCTGATGTTTTCAAAACTCATGGTCCCAGAAACGGAATCGCCCAAAACCCTCCACACAGGATCCATTAAGCCAGTGGAAACAGCAGATAACATTGTTGACGCGGCCGCAAACGGAGCCTCGGATGGGCTTAAACTAGCGCTCAATGTGGGAGCGATGCTGCTGGCTTTCATTGCCCTTGTTGCTATGTTCAACGGCATTCTTTCTGGCGTGGGAGGCCTTTTTGGCTTTGGCTCTGAATCAGACCCACTCACTTTTCAACTCATCTTGGGTTGGATCTTCACTCCTGTTGCGTTTCTCATGGGAGTGCCATGGAGCGATTGTGCCCTCGTGGGCCAGTTTCTGGGAGAGAAAATTGTGCTGAATGAGTTCGTGGCCTATGTGAGCCTCTCCAACCAATCGGCTGAGCTGAGCGACAAGGCGGTGATCATTGCTTCGTATGCACTTTGTGGCTTTGCAAATGTGGCATCGATTGCCATTCAGATTGGTGGGATAGGGGGCATAGCCCCCGGCAAGCGAACCTTGCTTTCTCAGCTCGGAGCTCGCGCTGTTCTCGCTGGTTCTTTTGCAGCGTTTTCTACGGCGTGCATCGCCGGTTTGCTTCTGTAAAAGAACCGTTGACCTGTTTTGATTAAGGCCGAGAGCTCGCGTCGCCAGGCAATGTTCCAGCTTCGAATTCTTCAATGTTGGTGAAGCCATCGCCATCAGAGTCAAGCCCTTCAATAGCGCTGAAGTCGACGTCACGAGAGCGCACGTTAACGTTTTCATCAACATCCACACCGAAGCCGTTCAAGTTGCCACGGTTTGGGAACACGCCATCATGGCACAAACGGCAGTTTTGAGCGGTGAGAGGGCTCACGTCAATACCTTGGTCTTCGTAGAAAGAGCCAAAAGCTCCGGGAAGAGCAGGAAGCGCAAAGGCTTGGAAAGAAACAAAAAGGGCTGATCCAGCGGCGGCAATTCGAAGTGCGTTCATAAAATTGTCTCCTCATCATGATTCAAAGTGGTTTGAACTCCGTTCATGCGGAGGGGTAGCCGAACACAGAGAGGAGGTAAAGACATTTTTTTTAAAATTTGCAAGTTAAGGTTGCACAACGGGATTGGAAATCTACGGCGAGAAGCCTCTCAGGGGACGGCTTCTGGTGAAATGAGCACCAGATTGTCGGTTTCTGTGAGCCCAATCCAGCCCAAGCCATTGATAAGGCGCACAATTTTTAGACCAGAAACCCGACATCTCGACCCTTCATCGACCACCCCTTCCCCGGGAGATTGAGCCCCTGCAGGGAACTCAATAGAATTCACGGCGAGGGCAAAACCACTTCGGTCGAGCGCCTCCTGACTAAAGATAACCTGTAGCCTGTTCGTCTCAGTTGACACACCCAAAACGTCTTGCGCCATGGCTCGACGCCATCTCAAGGGCTGCGTCAGATCATTTTCAAGTTCCCAGAGACCACCCCCAGAAAATTCTGCAAAAAGAGGGTGTTGAGCAAGCTCGGGAAGCACATCCAAGGAAAGATAGACTGTTTCCTGATCGGCCCAAAAGCCTTCCAATTTCCCTTCGTAGAGAAGTAGGGGCTTGGACCACCTGAGGTGAGTTCGATAAACCGCTGCATCAAAGCCCAACACCCCGCTCCACTTCGCGGATTCACTCGTCAGAACATAAACAAATCCGTCTTCGAGCTGAGAAATACCAGCCAGCCAATTCCGGCCCGAAGCATTTGGCAATGGAAAAGTTCCCTGTTCTGCAACAGCGATTTCAGCTTCGCTCCAATCAATTTCAACAAATTGGCCCACAGCCGGTGCAATTTCCACAGCAAGCAAGCCCTTTCTGGGGCCAGTTGGTCGCCACCCCGAGACGCGACGGCCAGGGAGCTTTCCTTCAGATACTTTTTTAATTTCAATATTTTGTCGCAAAACGATCCGAAACTGCACACCATCTGTTCGGTGATCAAACTCCACCAACCCAGCCAGCTCCTCTGACAACTCGGTTCCTGACAGATGGGTTGAAAACACCTCCCGTCGAGTGCCCCCGCTGGAGCTGAATTTGGTGTCAAGCAACCCAATTGGACTCAACTCATTTCCAGAACGTTCCCAAAACTCCACCCCGGAGTTCACCGACAACAGCGCCAGTCGACCTCGGCCAAGGGGCAGAACATCCCGCACCCCGGCCCCCAGCTGAAGGGCTGAGCCTGAAACCAGAAGTGGACACCGAGGAAGCGCGGAAACATCGGTCAGGGCAAACCCATTGACAGGGTTTCGGCGGGGTTCTGAGACAGCGTTCGGATCATACCCCTTGTTGCGGACGATCTTTTCGCGGCCGCAAGCAGACCAACTCCAAGGCAGCAACAGCATCAAAAGTGCGATGATCAAGGGCTGTGGTCTCAATTTTTCACCCAACTCTAAAAAAGAACTCTCTTTTCATATCCGAATTGGCATTTCTTTGATAGGGTTACCTTCTGGCAAAACGGGAAATCTCGGACTGCGCAACCTCCGGCATCAACTCCTCCAACCGAATATGGGAACTTCGCATGCGTAGTGGTGTCGCAAATTCGTTGCGGCTTTATTCACAAAGACTGAAAGAAATCGGCCAAGACGCTTGGATGCTGCTTGCCGGAAATTTTCTTCTGGGTGTTGGTGCGTCCTTTCTTTTTCTCTTTCTCAACCTCCACTTCCGATCTTTAGGCCTCTCAAATGACGGCGTTGCAGAAATGCAGTTCCTGCTCCAATTTGCAGGAGCCTTAGGAGCCATCCCCGCTTTGGTTCTGATCACGCGCATTGACCTTAAAAAGGCTCTACTCCTTTCGGTTGTGGTTTCAAGCCTTTGCCTGAGTGTGGCTTTTGCTCTGCCTCACAGCGAAATCACGGTTGCCATTTTCTCTGTGGGTGCCGCTGCAAGTGCCGCTACTCGCATCATTGCGGCACCTCTTTTAATGGAGCACACAAGCGGCCGAGAGCGTCCCTATGCGTTCAGCATGTTGTTTTTAGCGATGTTCGGCTCAGCTCTCATTGGAAACATGAGCGGGGGCTTCTTAGCCAGTTTCATGGAAAGAGCTGCACCTTCTGCTATCGCCGGGTTTGCCCTGCCTGAAAAGTATGGGCTCGTGCTGATACTCGGACAGATTTTGGGGCTTTCCGCGCTTTTTCCTTTTTCGATGATCAGGTCCGAATCGTCCAACGAAGATGAAAAACGAGTTGACCTGTCGAAGCTCGCAAGCTGGAAGCAGATTCGCTTGGTCTTTCTTGCCAAAGCGTTGCTGCCCCACTTTATGATTGCATGCGGCGCCGGGCTTATCATGCAATTCATCAACCTCTACCTGGTCGATACCTTCCAGGTGACCGACACCACACTTGCCACCGTCATGACATTGCAGAGCGCAACCATGATTTTAGGAGTTTTGGCAGCTCCCTTTTTGGCGGAAAAGCAAGGTAAGGTGAACACAGTGTTGGCCTCTCAACTGTTGAGCCTTCCTTTCATGATCGTTTTAGCTCTTTCATCAAACTGGACCATCTGCCTAATAGCACTGGTTTCCCGCGCCGCACTCATGAACATGTCTTCACCCATTGCAGATTCGCTGCTTTTGGAGATGTGCAGCCGAACGGAGCAGGCGGTTTTCAATGCTCTCAAGACCGTTTTTTGGGCTTTAGCTTGGGCAAGTGGCTCCCTCATTTATGGCTTCCTTTTGGGAGGAGACCACTCGCTCGCATTTCTCGTTTCAGCATCTCTCTATTTTGGGTCCACCTGCCTCTTCGCCCTGTTTTTTCATGATGAGACGGCCTCGGGCAGACAACTCAGCTCGGCGTTTCGGTCTTTTGCTTTGATGAGGGCACGAAGGTCAGAGCCGCAGAGTTGATGCAATAGCGCTTGCCTGTAGGCGCTGGACCGTCAGGAAAAAGATGACCCAGGTGACCCAAACAGGTGGCGCATTTGACCTCGGTTCGGATCATCCCCAAAGTTCGGTCCTCTGAGAGCTCCAACCGACCAGGCTCTACCGCCTCGAAAAAACTCGGCCAACCTGTTCCGGAATCAAACTTCTCGTCGGTGCGAAACAAAAGTGTTCCACACCCCGCGCACTCAAAGTGTCCTGGAGAGGAGGTCCGATAGTTTTCCCCAGTGAAGGCACACTCGGTTCCCCCTTGGCGCAAAACGCGGTACTGCTCCGCGCTGAGCCTCTCTTTCCAAAAGCTGTCAGGTTGATGACGCCAATCCACAACAAACCTCCATATCTAGTGGTTGTGATGACTGTTAAACACCAGATTTGCGAAATCGTCACCTCCTCTCCGTTGACTTCAGGTCTTCT
>JANQPW010000634.1 GCA_028285285.1 Silvanigrellales bacterium | reverse complement strand
CGAGCATTTCGCTTGCGTAAGCCAGATGGGGCACGCGGTCAGAGGGCAGCTGCATGTTTTCTCGACCCTGAACGTACTCCTCGCAAACCCGGCCGTTCAAAACCTCGGACTGTTTGCGATGGAGAAGAGACCAGGTGCGGTGCTGCTCTTCCGCATAAATGGGAGGTAAAATCTCACTACCGACGCTGCCCTCCGGTGAGGGGCTGGGCACAAGGGGGTGTGATGGCTTAGCTTTGAATTCCACATCAACGGCGAGTTTTCCTTGTGGCAGTTCGACAGTTGTTGACATGGTCTTACCTCCGTCAGCATATCAAGAACTCAAATGGCCGTTCCTTCGGCTCATTTTGGCCTAAACCTCGGCAATTGTAGCGAATCTTGCTTATTGATCCAAGGCAGAAGTTCTTGGGTTTTATCGGCCAAAACATGCAGAAGCATGAAGCTTCTTGTTCTTCTTAAAAATATTTTTATTTCGGATGTTTACCAGAAATGAACTCAGGCAGCAATCGCGACCAGGCGCCATCGACAAGAAAAGCTCTTTTCGTTTCGAGCCACACGGTGTCGGGATCCTCACTTTTTGGATGAAAGACAGCAAAATGAAGAGGTTGTGGCGATTGCTGCGTGGCTAACCTGTTCAACTGATCGAGAGTTACGCCGTCTGAAGCGCGTGCATACCGGGGGGCGAGCCAAAGTTTTTTTTCGAGCGGGAGGTAGAAGATATGCTGAGCCGCCTTGCGGCCATGTGCTTGTGTGGCAAGGAGATTTTGCGCTTCCTGATACTCTCTCAGATCTTTTTCTCTCAACCAAAATCTCTTTCCAACCGCAGCAGAGACTCCATCTGGTATTTGAACCTCGTCGCGCTCGTGCCAAGGGTAATAAAGGGCTCCTTTGACCACAGCTGTGGCAGTGATCTCCGTTGTTTGGTCGAGAAGATGCCGCTGCACACTGGGGTGTGCTGACTGCCTCAACTGGTGATCGCGCATTCGAGCCACTTTGATGGAGAGGCGATCTTTGAGCCCTGGGCCCACACACTCGTGCAAGCCAAGGGGGGCTGCCCGGGCACACAAATAAAATTTGACGGCGCACTCCCAGTGCTCAAGACGGCCATTGCTTTCGTTGCGCAGCAGCCAGTCAATTTCCCCCAAGGTGCTCTTGCCGTCTTCGCTGCGAATGGGAAAGTGTTCCAGCACAACTGAATAGAACGGCGTGTGTTGTAGCCAATAGCTCAGCAACGCTTCAAAATAAACACCGAGTCGGTGACAGGGTCGGGGCCTGAGATGCTCTTGGAGCCGTTCCGGGTTGCGGAGCTCCGCATCGAAGAAATCTTGGGAGCGCTGTGCCAGCTCAAGCCAGTGATCGGGTTTGTGAGCGTGCGTGGGGTTGGGTGAAAACGGCTTCTCATTCAGAAGGGAAGGGGCTGTGAGAGCCCAGTGCAGATCACGGAGTGCGCGGGGCCAATGTGCACCTGGGGAGATCACG
>JANQPW010000837.1 GCA_028285285.1 Silvanigrellales bacterium | reverse complement strand
CCAAATGGCCAAGGTGGCCGTGAGAACCTTGAAGGTCTGAGAAAAGAACAGGTTAAAGTCAACTCCGCCCTTCGGTTCGAGGTCGATCACGCGAATTGCCAGATAAAAACCTGCAAAAAAGAAAAAGAAAGAGACAGGTTTAGAAATGGCTGCAAGAACTTGGTCATCGTAGGCCATGCGGGTTCGCTGCGTGAGTTTCCGCAAAGCCGCTATCACATAGAGATCGAAGATTTTTCGGGCAAACATGGCGAGCAGGAAGACCACAAGGGCAAGTCCTGTTCTCCACACAGAGATGCCGTAGAAGTCCATCTCAAGGTACTGTGCCAAGTTTTCCAAACTCATCTCCCCCGCGAATCAGGTCTCTTAGAAGTGGCCTTCAAGAAGCTTCTATAAGCGATGCGGTGGGGGAATGCGAGTGGATTTACTCCGTGACTCGTGGGTTGAGCACGTGGATGAGGAGGGCTTTGATGGTGTGAAGGCGGTTTTCGGCCTGTTGAAAAACCCGGCTCTTTGCTGAGTCCATCACTTCTGTGGTGACCTCTTTGCCTCTCACAGCTGGCAAACAGTGCAGAAAAATGGTGTCGTCTCGACCGGAGTCGTGCATGAGATCTCGGGTGACCTGGTAGGGCTTGTAGAGTGCATCCTCATTCTCTGTTTTGTCAGCTCCCATAGACGTCCACACATCTGTGTAGAGGGCATGTGCTCCGGAGCTGGCTTTGGCCGGATCAGCTTCGAATTTCACACGAGCACTGAGAAGAGGTTCAACCAATGGGGCTTGTTGGGTCGGGCCGCAGAGAGTGAGCTGAAAACCGAAGAGGTCAGCGGCTTCACACAGCGAGCGGGCCACGTTGTTGGTTGTGTCTCCGAGGTAGCAAACTTTTTTGTCGACAACCGAACCGAACTCTTCTTGAAGGGTCATCACATCAGCAAGTGCTTGGGTGGGATGGTGGCTCTCACTGAGCATGTTGAGCACAGGAATGGAAGAGTGCTTTGCGAGTTCAAGGAGCCTGTCATGGCTATGACCTCTCCAGGCAATGGCCGAATAGTAACGCGAAAGAACCTGTGCTGTGTCCTGAAGCTCTTCCTTGGAGCCTGTGTGGATGGAGTTGCTGTCGAGGGTTGTCGTTTGAGCACCCTCTTCAAAGGCTCCCACGTGAAGAGAACAGCGTGTGCGCGTTGAAGGCTTTTCAAACAAAATTGCAAGAGAATGACCTTCAAGTCGATTTCCTGTGCGGCGGCTCAGCAGACGTTTCTTTCGACATTCGATGGCCGTTTGCACAACCTGCTGTGGGAAATTCCGTGGTGTTTCTTTGAGACTCAAAAAGTCAGTCGTGAGCATGGTCTTGTCTCCTCATTCCACCGGCCAAGGTCCGGCTACGGTTCTCATTTTCTGAAGAATAGTGCAGGCAGAGTGCGCCCAACAGCAATTCTGTGCAGGATTTACTCAGGGCCACGGGTGTGGCTCGACCCAATAGGCCAGACACTCGCTGCACCAGGGTCAGGGGCTCCCGCAGGGAGCCGGCTGTTTGCTGCTCCTCCCCCAGCTCAGGCTGGGAACGCACTCGGGAGGGAATACTGAGGGCGCACTCCCGAATGTAGTTCGGAAAGCAGGCCGCATGAACATCAGGAGTTTCTTCATTGTTTTTTAGCTCATCGAGCGTCAGAACTTCCGTTTTCACCCCTAAAGTTGCGTTCAAAACAAATCGGAGCTCCGCAATTTGAGTTTCTAGAGATTCGGCAATGTGGGCATCTTCGAGCAACAGCCGAAAGCGAGCGCGGTGCTGAAGTTCGGCTCCGGAGTCGAGTTGCCACCCTGCTGCCATTCCCCCTTTGAGAAAGGCCTCAATGCGGTTTGATGATCGGCCCATCACCTCTCCCAAAGAGTGCATTTCGGGGCCAGGACCGTAACTTGGTTTTGAAAACTTGGAATAGGGAAATACAGGGAATTTAAAGGCGTGAAGATGGTTTCTGGGCTGTGTGGTTTGAGCTTCGCCAAGCCTTGACTCTGCAAGACTCTGGCCCAAGCAGATTTTTGTTGCTCTTCGAATGGCATCTGGGCAGTCGAGCTTTGCCAGAAATGGCACCGTTCGAGAACATCTGGGGTTGGCTTCGATCACGAAAATATTGTCTTTGTCTTTCACCAACTGGATGTTCACCAGGCCAACGGCACCCGAGGCAAGAGCAAGCTTTTTGGCCGCATCTACCACATCACCCTCATGCTCTTGGGGCGGGATCCATTCGCAAACGCTGTCACCAGAATGAATTCCGGGTGGGTCGAGGTGTTTGAGCACGCCAATGAGTTCTACATCTTTTCCATCACAGAGGAGGTCCACATCATATTCGGCTCCGTTTATGAGGAATTCTTGAATAATAACTGGATTTTGTTGGTTGACCTCGCCAATCGACAAAAGGGCTTTTTCGAGGTGTTCTGCCGATGGAACAATGAGCATTCCCTGGCCGCCAATCACAAAACTGGGCCTGAGAAGCAAGGGGAATCCGAGTTCCGCGGCTCCCCGTTCAATTTCTTCATGGGAGCATGCAGTGACGGAAGGGGGAGACTTGAGCTGCGTGCATCTCAGCAGCTTTTCGAAAGCGTCACGATCCTCAGATTCGCGAATGGTG
>JANQPW010000575.1 GCA_028285285.1 Silvanigrellales bacterium | reverse complement strand
ACGGATCTGGTCCACTGTGAGCCAATCGCTGTTGCCACCGGAAGAGTAACAAAACCCGGGCTCAACCCTCTTCCCCTGCAGGGTTTCGATGTACTCCGCCTCCGACCAGCGTGCCATGACCGGAAGAATCGCAAAGTATTTTCCAAGGTCGATGGTCTTGTAGGAGTCGGAGCTTGAGATCATCTCTTCATGGATTTTCTCACCGGGTCGCATTCCCACGATGTCATGCCCACAATTGGGTCCAATGGCCTCGGCCAGAGTGGTGATGTTGTAAGAAGGGATCTTGGGCACGAGGATTTCACCACCCCAGGCGTGTTCCATGGCGTGGAGCACCATGTCGACTCCTTCGTCAAGGGTGATGTTGAAGCGGGTCATGGATGTGTCTGTGATGGGCAGTGTGCCTGTTTTCCGTTTTTCCAGAAAATAAGGGACCACAGAACCGCGAGAGCCCATGACATTGCCGTACCTCACAACCGAGAGGCGGATATCGCGGTTGCCACGAATGTTGTTGGCAGCGGTGAAGAGCTTATCGGAGCACAACTTTGTGGCTCCGTAGAGGTTCACCGGAGAGGCCGCTTTGTCGGTTGAAAGGGCAACGACCCGCTGCACGCGGTTGGCCATGGCCGCCTCAATGAGGTTTTCCGCGCCAATGATGTTGGTTTTGATGCATTCCGACGGGTTGTATTCTGCTGCGGGCACCTGCTTGAGAGCGGCGGCGTGAACAATCACGTCAATTCCTTCGCAGGCCCGGCGGAGTCGGTCGCCATCGCGAACATCGCCAATGAAATAGCGCACAGCTGGGTATTTCGACTGGGAAAACGTTTGCGACATTTCAAACTGCTTGAGTTCGTCGCGGGAAAACACAACGATTCTTTGGACGTCGGGAAACTGTTTGAGCACTCTTGCCAGAAAAGCACGCCCAAACGAACCCGTGCCGCCAGTCACCAAAATCGATTTTCCATTCAACATTTCAGAGTCCTTCGTTCAATTCCTCACGCAGGGTGAAGTCTCCCATGGGTGGCAGACTTCTGTATTCCTTCTCTTCTTTCAAGACGGTCTCCTGAGCTCCGCTCGCAGAGGTGTCGGTGTGTGTTGGAGTTTTGAGAGATTTCACATACCGCAAAGCGGAAAGAGAAACATCATCAAAGCCAGAAAAATCATAGTTCCAACGGCCAAAAAATCCCTGGCGTTGTCCGTAGATGAAACGACCAGGCAGACAGCCGCGCAACAGGTGCCGCACCAATTCTTTTTGTTGGAGCTCGGTCACAGGTGTGTGGGCTAAGCTTCGGGCAACGGGCAGCTTCTTTTCCAGATCGGCTGGCTCTTCCACATACACGAAGCGCGGGCCTTGGGCATAATAGGGTTTGCCAAAGTGCAGCACGGGCTTGCCGCGAACAGCGGCTTCCAGGCCCACTGTGCCGGTGAAGATCAAGCTCATGTCGCATGACTCAATGATCGACACAGAGTTTTCTGCCGGCGAAACCCACTGCACACAGGAAAAAGATGAGATGCGTTCGTAGAAACCTCGTCTGCGCAAACCCAGCACAGTGGGGTGTTCTTTCACGAGCACCTGTGCTCCTAAGTCTTCGAGGATTTTCAACGACTGAAAGAGTGTTTGCTCATAGTCGATGATGCGGGGGTTGGGCACCCAATAGTCAATTGTGGCTTCAGGGTAATACTGAAGCGGCAAATAGATCCGGTCCTTTCCCTTTCGGGGAATGTCTTTCAAATGGGGGCTTTTGCAGATCTTGAGCATTTCAAGAGAGAACTGTGGGCCGGCTCTGGCGCTCACGAGGTAGTGGTAGTTGCGCCGATCTCCTGAAGTGAGCAACAAGAGGCGATAGTGGAGCGCGCGGCCCATGCTGCGGACCACCTTTCCAAGATAACGAAACAGCACCTGCCGCGGAGAGGAAAAACGTTCCACAATGTGTGAGGGGCGGCGCGTGGCTGTGAGCTGTTGCAAAACAGTTTCCACCTCGTGCTCTTCCGGTTCTCGAAGCCTCTGAAAGCCACCCTTCACCGTGAGGCGGAAATAGTCGGGCATGAAAGTTTGCACAAAGCCCAGGTAGGGAATGTTTCGTTCCTGACAAATGAGCGCTATGAGATCGGTCACATAGTTGTCGACGGTGAGGCTCACGAGAACCTCAGGCTGCACTCGGTCGAAGATCGCGAGCAGAGCTTGATCCATGGCCACGATGTAGTCGAGCGAGCGCGAGAAGCTGAGACGTCGCAGCAACCGGCAGCGGTGAATGATCTCTTGAGACCGGCGGTACACCGACTCGCGGGGCGCCGGGCGCCCTGATTTCTTAAAAGCTTTGAGGTTTTCCTCAAAGCTCTGCTGCAGGCCTTCCCCTTTCACACACAAGAAATCGGCCATGTGAGACAACTCAAACTCGGGCGATTGGGGGTCAAAGATGCGGTCAAAAACAGGCTTCATCCAGGGGCGTGAGTGAATGAGGATTTTTGTTTTTGCCATTGAAGAGGCCTTTCTTGCTTATTCACCCATGACTCGGCTCTCTCAAACCACGCCTCATGGAACGTGCGTTGTGGGAGCATTTCATTGCAAATATGCAGATTTTCTTTATACTAAAAGAATTGAATTGACTATACACGTGAATTTTTCGATTTTCAAAAGTCAGTCTGGTTTTCCCTGTTCAAGCGGAGTGATCCGCTGCGAGAAGCCGGCGGCTTTTTGCACGGGAGCTTTGTCAAATGTCCGTTTGGGAAGAGAACTACCGCGGCGGTCGTTTCAACCGCTACCCCTATGACCTCGTTGTGTCGGCTGTGCTGCGCCGATTTGGCTCTGCAAGCGACAGAACCCAGGTCTCCTTTCTGGATCTCGGTTGTGGGGGTGGAAACAATTCCAAGTTCCTTGTTGATGAGGGTTTTCAAGTTCACGCGGTCGATGGCTCGCCGTCTTCTGTTGAGCTCACCAAGTCGTTTGCAGGCCTCGATAGCGAACGTGCTGTGCAGGCCGATTTTCGCGAACTGCCGTTTGCCCCTGAAACCTTTGACTGTGTGATTGACCGGCAGTCCTTTGGTCACAACCCGACCGAGTCTCTGCCGAAAATTGTGTCGGAGGTCACTCGGGTTCT
>JANQPW010000572.1 GCA_028285285.1 Silvanigrellales bacterium | reverse complement strand
GAGGTGGGAGTTGACCGCGTGCTGGCGAAACGCTCTGGGTTGCTTCACGACATTGGCAAGGCCCTCGACTACCGCATTGAGGGAAGTCACGCTGTGATCAGTGGCGACTATGCTGAAAAGTTTGGTGAGGAGGTGGACGTGGTCGACACCGTTCTTTCCCACCACGATGACAAAATCGTTGAAACACCCCCTGCCTACATTCTGAAAACGGCCGATGCCATGTCGGGCGCCCGCCCCGGAGCTCGGGTCGACATGGAAGAGGGCTACCAAAAGCGCATTGATGACATTGTGGAAGTGGTGCAGAGCTTCCGCGGCCATGGTGTGCTGGACACGGCCATCATGCATGCGGGCCGTGAGGTGCACGTGTTTGTGGACAATCGCCGGGTGAAGGAACGCGACATCGATCCGTTAGCGACCGACATTGCTCGGAAGCTGGAGAGTGACGTCCAGTTCCCGGGCCAGATACGCGTGACCGTGGTGCGACGGTTGGAAGTTTCCGCCGTGGCTTAGGTCGGCTCACTCAGCAGAGTGCCGTGGGGAATTTTTCGAGTTTTGACCCAAACCAAAGCGCTCGAAGCTCTGCCCAAAAAGCTTGCTCAAATGTTCACCCAGGTCTTCTGGTGGGCAACTTGAAACCTGTCCTTTCCAACACATCAGTTTTGAACGGAGCCCAACAAGGACGTGGGGGATCTCCCCAAAGACTTTCTGCGCCTCTTTTCCCAACTGGGCACGAAGCGGATCTCCACCGCCCAACTTGCACTCTAGCGCTATTCTCTGCTGGTTCGGCCCTTCCACAACAAAGTCAATTTCTTCTCCATCGCGGGTTCTGAAGAAGTTGATCTGCCAGTTGAGATCAAAATTGTCGGAGAATCTCAGGAGCTCATTGAAGACGAGATTCTCAAATAGGGCCCCAACTTGAGGCGAAACAGAGAGAGGAGAAATGTCGCTCCAGCCGCACAAACGGCTCGCCAAAGATGTGTCCGCAAAATAGAGTTTTGGGGACTTGATCAGCCGCTTGCTGATGTTGGTGTGGAAAGGTTGAACCAAGTGAGTGATTCCAAGCCGGGTGAGCCCGTCGACCCACGAGTGGACTGTTGTGGCTGAAAGCCCAGCATCACGGGCCACTTCTGCGGTCTTGAGAATATTGCCGGTGCGACCCGCGAGGAGTCGAACTGCGCGGCGAAAGGCTTCGACTTTCTCAATTCCTTGAAAGAGCACCACGTCTTTTTCCACAGCAGTGCTCAAGTAGTTGTTGACATAGGGAACGTAGTCCAGATCTTTGTCTTGCCAAAGTGCGGGCCATCCGCCCCGGAGAAGGAGATCCTCGAGGCTTGCTTTCAAGCCGTTTTGTTTGATTTCAAAAAGGGAGAGAGGGTGCATTTTTCGCAGAGAGACCCGACCCGCCAATGATTCTTGAATGTTCTTGTCGACCAGAGTCTGATTTGAACCGCTCAACCAAAGGGGCGTTTGCGCTATTTTTCCATTTTTCACAAAGTCATTTTCGGAATATTTCAATTCGTCAAGCCGACGTTTGAGGGGTCGAAAAAGCATTGGAGCGAGCTGGCACTCATCGACAATCAAAGGGAAGGGGTGTTGGTCGAGAAAAAGCTCCGGATCGTTACTGGCGAGCCCCAAAAGGGAAGGGTCGTCCAAGGTGATGTAACTTCGCTTTTCTTCTTTCCACTTGCGCAGGGAGCTCGATTTACCCACCTGACGAAGCCCGACCAGCACAAGTGCGAGGGATTTCTGCGATGAAAGGAAGTTGTTTTCTCTTTGTATCCACATGCTTGGCAGATTACCACTATCACTGGTGATTTGCCAGAAGAAGTCTCCATATGTGGACAGTTTGTGGGCACGCGAAACACCCGCAGGGCGCACCCGGAAGGGTCGGCGAGGTCTGTGGGCAGGCGGAGCTTTTGAAGAACTGGCCCTTAGCGCTGCTGAAGAGTTCTCATGGAACCGCTAAAGTCTTCTTTGCCTCCTTCCAGAATGTGCTGAACATAGCGATTGATGATCGCCATTGTGCTCTGCGGGGTTCCCACTGCGTCTTCTGGGCGGTTGACAGTCACCTCAAGGTCTGGATTTCTGCCATTGCGTGGGGGAATTGTGAAGTAGACAGAGTAGCCGTTTTGCGTCGTGATGTTGCCGTCTGCAAGATCCGCATCAAAATCAA
>JANQPW010000569.1 GCA_028285285.1 Silvanigrellales bacterium | reverse complement strand
AAAGCCCGGAGGGGTTGGCAATGTTTTTGCCCGCAATGTCGGGTGCCGAGCCATGGATGGCTTCAAACATGGCACACTCTTGCCCCAGGTTTACACTGGCACCCAAGCCCACAGAACCTGATATTTCTGCAGCCACGTCGGAGATGATGTCACCATAGAGGTTGCTCGTCACGATCACGTCGAAACGCTCGGGGTTGTTGGCAAGGCGTGCCGTGCCAATGTCCACGATGTAGTGTTCCGCCTCAAGGGAAGGGTAGTCTTTTGCAATCTCATCGAAGACTTCATGAAAAATGCCGTCGGTCAATTTCATGATGTTGTCTTTTGAAAAGCAGGTCACTTTTTTACGATTGTTGGCCATCGCATATTCAAAGGCGTAACGAACAATGCGTTCACAACCGGGTCGTGAAATGAGCTTCAGGCATTGGTAAACATCTGCTGTTTGGCGGTCCTCAATTCCGGCATAGAGGTCCTCTTCGTTTTCGCGAACGATCACCACGTCCATGTCGGGGTGAACGGTTTGCACGTAGGGGCTCAACCCCTTGCAGGGTCTCACATTGGCAAAGAGGCCGAGCGTTTTTCGCACAGTCACGTTCAAGCTCTTGTAGCCGCCACCCTGTGGGGTGGTGATGGGCGCTTTCAAAAACACCTTTGTGCGCCGCAGAGAGTCCCACGAGGAGCTGGCGATTCCGGATGTGTTCCCACCCAGGTAGACCTTCTCCCCAATGTCGATGGTTTCAATGTCGAGTTGAGCCCCCGAGGCTTCCAAAACCTTCAGTGTGGCCTGCATGATCTCGGGTCCAATTCCGTCGCCGTAGGCAACGGTGATGGCTGACTTCGACTGGGTGGTGTCTTGACCTGACATGGGGTTCCCTCTCTCCGTGAATAGTCTGGTGGTTCTGAGGTATACAAGGATCTCGGACCATTTCAACCGCCAAATAGTCTCACGGCTGGGGAGTGGCTCAAAATCAGCTCACGGGCCTGGGTCCAAACACAGACGTTCCGAGGCGGGCCAGGGTTTTGGGGCAGCCGGCAGCGGCCGCCGCTCGCGAGGCAACGTTGGCATCACCGCTCATGCCTAGCGAGAGTGTCAGCTCCTCTGGGGGGAGTCTCAGAGAGACCCATAACCG
>JANQPW010000520.1 GCA_028285285.1 Silvanigrellales bacterium | reverse complement strand
CTATGGGAAGACGGCCATTGAAACTCGGCTCCTCGAGTCGGGCGCCAAACACGCGGTGGTGAGCCGGAGCAGCTCGCGACGAGGAAAAATCATCGAAATGGCCGCACCTTTCATAGAGGCCGCGGTTGCTTGCCCACGACTCGACAACCTTTGGATCAGTGGTGAGCTCACACCTCCTCCTCCCACTGGCCTCAAAGTGCGCTCTTGGGAGATTTCCTGTCGTCAAGCTGGTGACAGCACGCTCCCAGAGGCAGAAACAATGGCAGCCGATGACCCCGTGCTTCTTATTTTCACAAGCGGCACAACAGGCAAACCCAAGGGGGCTCTCCACTCGCACTGCGGCTTTCCCATTAAAGCCGCTCAAGACATGAAGCACCCGATGAACCTCGACTCATCGGACACACTCTACTGGATGACCGACATTGGCTGGATGATGGGGCCTTGGGCTATCTTTGGTTCTCTTCTTGGAGGAATGAAGCTCGCTCTCTACGACGGCGCACCAGACTTCCCCGCAATAGGGAGGCTTTGGGAGCTGATCAAAAAACACCGCATCACTTTTCTCGGCATCTCGCCAACCCTTGCCCGCATTTTTCAAAACCACCCCTCGGCGGAGCCAGAAGCTTCGCAGGTCGCTTCGCTCAAAGCCGTTGGATCAACGGGGAGTCCATGGGACACCGAGTCGTGGATGTGGGTTTTTGAGAAAGTTTTGAAGGGTTCCAAGCCCATCATCAACTACTCGGGTGGCACGGAGATCAGTGGCGGAATTCTTTGTGGAAACTTCCTAACCCCGCTGAAGCCTTGTGCCTTTAGCGGTCCTGTTTTGGGCATGAACGCCGACATTCTCAACGAGCAAGGAGAGCCGGTCAGGGAAGAAACAGGAGAGCTCGTGATCCGAAACCCCTGGATTGGCATGACTCGTGGTTTCTGGAAAAACGATCCACGTTACCATTCCACCTATTGGGAGAAATTCCCAGGAATCTGGACTCACGGTGATCGCTGTTTCGTTGACAAGGATGGTCTCTGGTACATTGTGGGTCGCAGCGATGACACTCTCAAAATAGCCGGAAAAAGACTAGGCCCTGCAGAGGTCGAATCGATCGTGAACTCTCACCAAGAGATTCTCGACAGTGCCGCTATTGGAGTGTTCGACGCGCTCAAAGGCGAAGCCCTCGTGGTCTACGCGGTGCCCAAGAACCCAACTGGACCTGGTCGGGCTGCGGAAGACCTCAAAAAGAATCTGACAAGCCTCATCGCAGCAGAACTGGGAAAACCCCTTGCGCCAAAGGAAGTGCGCCTTGTGAAAAGCCTGCCAAAAACCCGAAACGCGAAGATCATCCACCGAATGATCCGGTCCAGTTATGAAGGACAGCCCTTGGGAGACCAGTCCAGCATAGAGAGCACACAAGCCATTGAAGACCTCGAGGCCTACATCTAGGTTGCGTGTTGTGGGGTCAAAGACTATTCTTAACAACACACATTCAGTCTGGGAGCCTCTTCAAGTGAACCCTCTTGTGAAAAAGATACTTTCCGTCATCGGCGTACTTTTACTTGTTCTTTTTGGAGGTTTCATGTTTCTTCGACAAAAGTACCCTCTCATCAACGACATCACAACGAACACCGCAGATCCCGTTGCTTTCTTTGCTCCTGCATCAGCAAGTGGTGTGAGCCCAGACGACATGACATACAACAGCGATTTTGCGGCAAAACAAAAAAGTGGTTACCCCCTTCTGGCACCGCTAGCTGTTCCTTCTTCTCCAGAGTCAGTTTATTCCGTTGCGCTGGAGATCGCTCGCAACGAAATGGGCTGGGAAGTCGTGGGAACAGATGAAGAAAGTCACAAGATTCAAGCCATTGCCACAACGAAGCTGATGAAATTCAAAGACGACATCGTCGTTTCGATTGTGGGCACAGAAGAGCAGTCTCTGGTCAACATGCGATCTCGCTCTCGGGTGGGCAGGGGCGACTTTGGTGCCAACGCCCAGAGAATCGATGCGTTCTTGAAAGCCGTCGGCAATCGATTTTAAGCACAGTGCTTCACTCTGGGAAACAGCCCATTTCCTCGAGTTTATCGAACAGATTGTGAGCGATTGTGGAGGTTCCACCCGACGCAAATTCAAAGCTTTGAAGCTCGGGGTTTTCAGCCACGCGAGCCAACGGCCAGGTCAGAACCTGCGCACCAAAGCTTTCGTGGAGGCTGTCAAATGTCGAAATTGAGAGATTTTCATCTGTTTCTCCTAGGAAGTCTGGATGGATGTGCCGTTTCTTTAAATCTGCATAGTACGCCCTTGTGTTGCTATGAACCTGAGCGATCTCCTGCTCCGAGAGTTTCGCGTTGGCCCCCTCTGGAGATGTTGCGGAGCTGGTCTTGCAAGCTTGATTGATGATTCGGTGAAAATTCAAGTGATAGAGATGCGCTGTGAGCTGAAAGCCAGGCATTGGGTTGAGGTAGGTTTGATTGACTTTTCTCTCTCTGAACGGCCCTGGAAGGGCTTTATTTGTCGTTTTTCTCGTCGTGAGCGGCTGCGGAAATTCAAGATGAGCATACCTTCCCTTTTTACCATTTGATTTGAGGAAACTGAACAGGTTGTCTTTTTCCGCCTTCATCAAGTTTTGAGCATCTTCCGGAATTTGATCGTCTTCAAGAAGGTCTTCGTGTGATCCGTAGGCACCCGGCCAAGTGGGATAATCGTGCCAGAGGGGGCGAGGAGGACTGCCATGACACGAGTCACAGCCCTGTGGTTCGGTGATGATCTCCCGGCCTTTCTTTGCAAAAGAGATCTGACGCGGCAGAAAGTCCAAGAGGTCAGGATCAAACTCAAAAAGAACAACCTGATCATGGTGCTTTGAGCCAGAAAACCGATCGGTATAGGCCAAGAACAAGAGATCAGCATGCAAGATGACCCGCGGGTGGAGCGGGCTCACATCATCCCTTTCATGGGACCTGCTAGAGTGCATCAGCACAAACTGACGAAGGAACGAACGAAACCTCTCTTCTTCAGAAAATCCCGCCAGAAGAGCCTCGACAGATTGGATGTCTTTCTCAACGATCCACCGACTCAGCACATCAAAGTTGAGCGCGCCCTTTTCTGGATCCAGGTTATAGCTTGTGCCCTGCAGAGACATCGACTCGGGAAGACCTGAGCGCTGAACAACACTTCTTGCTGGGAAGGTGCAAGAGCAGATCAGGAGAAAAGCAAGACCACAAAAAAGGAGAGAGCAAGATTTGATGGTTTTCGAGTGAGCGCTACGCACGGTGCATCATGATCTGAACAATACAGCGAAACCGGCAGATGCTCTCGATGTACCGTCTCACTTGAATGCGAAGCTCTTCGGCAAAAGTCTTGTCGTTACCATCTTTGCGATCTTTTGTTTTGTCAGCTGATTTCCGCACCAGATCTGGCAGAACATCGGCAACAACCCCAGCTTGAATCGGCACACCAAACACCGAAACACGAGGTTCTCCTTTGATGCGATAGTTTGCTTTGGAAAAAAGCACCGAAACACAAACCAGACCGTTCTGAGCAATTTGGCTCCGCGAGCGCGAAACCTGACCCTCGTCGTGGTAGACCCCTCCCTGACTCACATAAGACCGATTGTTCGCAACACGTTTGGAAATGCGGATCTTTCGTTTGGTGATTTCGACGACATCACCGTTTTCGGCCAAGACCGTGTTTTCCTCGGGCATGCCGACCTCATGCGCTAGGTAGCCGTGCTTCTGCAAATGGCGGTATTCTCCATGGACGGGCATAAAGAAACGCGGGTTTGCGGCCTTGATACAAGCTTTGAGATCATCTTGAAATCCATGACCACTCACGTGAATGTCCGCCTCTCGGGCGGTGATCACCTTCACTCCCTGGCGGCAAAGCTGGTTGGTCAGGTAAATGATGGACTTCTCATTGCCCGGAATGGAGCGGGCTGAGAAAACCACGTGGTCACCCCAGTCAAGCTTGAAGTACGAAACGGAATCGTAAGCGAGACGATGAAGCCCTGAAAACTGCTCTCCCTGACTACCTGTGCAAAGAATACAGACCTTTTCCCGGTCCCTTCGCTTCATATCTTTGTCTTCCAGAATCTCCACACCCCGGGTGTTGAGAACACCCAATTCCTGCGCAATGCCCACATTTCGTCGAGTTCCACGCCCCAGAATGTGCACGCCTCGACCTGAGGATCGGGCTGCATCAATGATGGTCTGTGCTCGCCAAATGTTGCTCGAAAAGCTTGCAACAACCACAGCACCAGTGGCCTCATGCATGATCTTCTCAAAATCCTCCTCAAGATCCCGTTCCGAAAGATCGCTCCCCTCAACAAAGGCATTGGTGCTATCAGACATCATCACGTCGGGCCTGCGCCCTTTCACCACCT
The DNA here is from genome assembly GCA_028285285.1 of Silvanigrellales bacterium. Lineage (GTDB taxonomy): Bacteria > Bdellovibrionota_B > Oligoflexia > Silvanigrellales > Silvanigrellaceae > JANQPW01. The sequence goes on along the minus strand of JANQPW010000520.1, from coordinate 3,218 downwards.
GGCGGATGCGATCGTCTGTGCGAGTTTTCTCAAAGGGATCGGGGTCAATGCGATAGTCTCCTGTGTGCAGCAAGCGGCCGTGAGGGGTGTCTACCAGGAGCCCCATGGAATGGGGAATACTGTGGTTCACATCAAAGGGTATGACCTTCGTTTTGCCAATTCTCGTTTGCTCACCGTCCTTCCACACCTTCATCTTGTACTTTTTGATGCTGAGATCCTTGAACTTTGCTTCAATGAGGGCAGCAGCGAATCCACTGGTGTAAATAGGTGCTGGAAAACGAGGAAAAAAGTAGGGCAACCCTCCGATGTGATCTTCATGCCCATGTGTGATGAGCCAAGCGGTTGGCTTGATTTTCTCTGAAGTGAGCCAAGAGAAACCGGGAAGGATAAGCTGCACACCAGGTTGAGAATCATCGGGAAAAAGTGCGCCACAATCAATAAAAAAGGTTTCATCGCCTGCAAAGAGAATCGTCATGTTCATGCCGATTTCCCCACACCCACCAAGGGGCAGCAGAGCGAATTTAGGTTTTTGAGTCATACAGTTCCTGCTATTCAACTAAGAAACGAAACGGATATTCAACTTTTACAGCACCGTGTCTTGGTTTTGGAAAACGCCAGTTCAGAAGCAAGTTCTCAACACAGTGAATGAGCTGAGGGCTATTGATACTTGAAGAAACTACCCGCACATTGCGAGCACGCCCTCCCAATTGCACCCACCATGACAGCCTCAGATGACCCTCGAGTTGAGAGTCGCGACGAAGCGCATTTTCGTAACAGCCTCGCACCTCCTCACGTCGGTCCACAATCACATACTCTACCTTTGCCCTGTCGATCACAGGCTGGGGCCGCGGGGGAGGAGGAATTTGAATCAAGCGATCTGAATACATGGCATTCTTCAACAGCGACTTTTCAGGATCACTCGAACGGCCCTCGTGCCGAGAGAGAAAAGCAGGCGAAATGATGCTTGATTTCTTTAGCCACAAAACACTGGGCCGAAGATGCTTTTGACCATCACGAAACTCTGAAATCTGCGCTGTAGTAGGCCAATACATACTGCGCTCAGCAAGCCGAGCCCAACCTTCAGCGTAGGCGTATTTATCACGTTCTTCCGAAAAAGCCGAGTCGATATCCTCTATTTCAACGACTTCTGATTCAGAGCTTGGCTCGGAGAAAAAGCCCTCACGCTGAACACCACGTTGCTCAAAAAAAGAATTGAGAAACCGCTGCTCTTGGAGCACAATTTCTCGAAGCGATTGATAGGCCTTGTCGAGATCGTGAATGCGCTTCAAGTGTCGCAAATACAGCGACCCGGCACTCCCACCGGCCGTGTCGGCCACAATCTCAGGGTAGGCACTCTGAAAGCGATAAAATCGGTCTGAACCAGGAGCAGTCCGCTTTCCTTCTAGTTCCGCAAACTGCTTCTCACGATTCTCCGCCCATCGCCTATCGAGATGATCACTGGAGATCTGGCGAGAAAATGCCCCTAAAATGGGAACAACGGAGGTGTAGGACTCTTCCTGATCTTCGGCGTCCCATCGCTTTTGGAGCTCAGAAACCCAGGTCACAGCCTGTTTTACAGAGTCTTTGTAACGATACTCGTCTTCAAAGATCTTAGGAAGGTAACGAAAGTGCTCGGGGTGCACAAACTGGATCAGAAACTGGTCGGGGAGACTTGAAAGGCTTGAAATTCGAGAATGGGGAGCTTTCATGAGCCAGAAGACAGCCGGCCCAAAAAGCATCACAACGCAAAGCAACCCCATCCACAGAGCCGAATTCTCATATCGAGAATCTACCGGAGGAGGAGCCAGAAAGCTTCCCTTAGCCCCTTTCATCACAAATTGCGGCTTTTCAGCGGCCGGCGGCCGAGCCACCTTGAAAAGCACTTCAAACTCACCTAAACGCAGCACACCCCTCGACTCCTTTTCCAGCCGCACCGCGTAGGGGTCAGAGATCGTGGCCAACGGGGAAATAGCACCCTCTGGACTTAAGAACTCAGCAACTGTGCCAAACTCCGTGCCCGAGTTCACAAAACCTGTGACACGTGGTTCGATGAGCACAAACAACTCATTTTTTACAGACCGAAACAGCGCAATGTGATCGGGAACCCCACCAAACTCCACGGTGAGATCACACTTTCGGTTCTTACCAAAAGTCAGACTCTTTTCTCGCTGCGAAGGCGGCAGTACAGCTGTGCATTGCACCACACCGGCCTGCCTCACTTCCACAATGAGAGCAAAAGACGATTTTGAGCTAGAAGAACGGGATCGCCTCAACGAGTAGCTCCCCCTTCCTGAGATTCCGAAGCCAATAGAGCGGGCCGCGTGAGCGCCAGGTCGAAGTCATCAAAGCCAAATGCGCTGAAGAGGTTGACAACCTCATGAAAGACCTTGAAATTCACTTCCCGCTCCACCCAAAACTGGACACGTCCAATTGTGCGAGAGGGAGACTTCGTGAGCATAGTGATCAGCTCAAGCTTCTTTGATCTCTCACGCACATATCGCTCGATTTCCAGCCGATCCCGCGGGTATAAAAACACCTGAGCATCATCCAAAACGAGGGAGATCTGCCCATCATCATTTTCAATGATACCCACCGCCGCTGCCGGTGCTCGGTAGGGAAAATAAAGATCGGGGTGTGCAGCCTGTGTGGCCACAGGAATGTCCAAGTTTGAAGTCTCAAAGAAATAAAACTCACCCCGAATTTTAAAGACTATGAAAAAAATAAACCACGAAACAAACGCGCAGGCACCAAAACTCATGATCAGCCCGTAGGTGGGTGAACCGGCTCGTCTTCGGCGTGACACGTGATCACTTCTCCAAATTCCAAATTTCGAGCTTCCGCGGGTAAACACTCAGTTAACTCCCAACTTTCCTTCGCGAAGGCGCAACAGGTAGGGAACAGGAAGAGTTTCAAATTGGGGATCCAACTGTCTGTTCAAAGAGCGCACCTGTTCGGTCACCATCAAAAGATCGTCGTAAGACATGGATCGATTGAATCGATCTGAATAGATCACACCAAACGTTGATGTTGGAAAAAGCTGCGCCACAAGCTTGTGAGATTTCACACGCTGACTCAATGTTTTTTCCCAATTCAAACGTTTCAAAACCAAAACATCACCCTGTGGTGCAGGTGCGGTCACCGACCTCACACGCCCCACAACAATATTGTCTTTTCCAAAGAAAATGACCGGATCGTTCTCATCAACAAAGGCCTCTCCA
>JANQPW010000516.1 GCA_028285285.1 Silvanigrellales bacterium | reverse complement strand
TATTCAGACCGCGTGACCTTGGCATCTGAGCCCCCTGCGGAGGAGCACCAGCGCTTTGCCACCTTGCGGATGCTGTTTCGTTTGCTTTGGCCCACGACGCTGCGGCAAAAGATTTTTCTCATCCTGTCTGCATTGGGTCTGCTTTGCATGGCCCTTTCGACTTTTGCACCGAGTTGGCTGGTTTTGGTGGCTTACCTCACCGGGCTGTATTTCATCTTGAAACGCGTTTTGGGGCGAAGGGTTGAGGTTTTGGCCACCCTGATCAAACGTGGCGCCCAAGAGTCGGAACGGTTCAATGCCGATGCGCTCAAAGAAAATGATGAATTTGGCAGTTTGGGGCGTTCCATCTTGGACATGGCCAGACAGCTGCGTCGAAGCACGCTCAAAGCGAGCGACCGCTCGCGGCAACTCGACGAACTTTTTAATGCCATCGGCGAAGGTGTGGCTCTTGTCGATCAATCGGGTCGCATCTTGAAACTGAACAACACTCTTAAGCGCTGGTCGGGTTGGTATGGAGAAGCGGAAGGCCGGCGTTTCTCAGACGTGATCAAAAACATTGAACTGAGCCAGTGCATTTCTCAGACCAGTTTGGAGCTGCGCCGTCAACGCGAGCAAAACCGCGGCGCTCATGCCACACACTCTGAGTGGAAGCCCCGTGTGCTCGACTCCATTCACATCGATGGACCTGAGGCCAAGCGTGTGAAGGCTAAAGTTGTTCCCATTGAAGACACACGCCGACAGGGTGTGGTCATTCTCGTTTATCTTCTTGATGTCACCGAGCTGCACCAAACCGAACAAATGCGGCGGGAGTTCTTTGCAAATGTGAGCCATGAATTGAAAACTCCCATTGCGGCTATTCGCGGGTATGCGGAGGTTTTGCGAGACAATGGTGAAAATTTGGCGGGGCAGCAGGCCCAGAGTTTTCTGGGGGTGATTGAGCGCAATGCGGTGGAGCTCACCAAGCTCATCGATGAAATGGTCACCATCGCGCGGCTTGAAAGTGGGGCGCTGCTCTTGGAGCTCAAAGAATACAATCTGCGTGACGCTGTGCAGCGGGTTTTTGAAACCTGTTTGCCCAAGGCTCAGCAGGCTGAGGTGGAACTTCAGCAGGAGATCAGTGCCGACGCAGAATGGATCCGGGTTGATCGGCAGCGCTTTGATTCTGTGCTCTTGAACTTGGTCGACAACGGAGTGAAGTACAATCGGCCTGGAGGAAAAGTCAGGGTTTCAACCCGAATTCAGGGCAGCGAAGTGCGCATTTATGTAGAAGACACAGGTCAAGGCATTCCCAACTCGGCGGCAGGCCGGGTCTTCGAGAGATTTTTCCGGGTCGACAAAAGCCACACCCGGTTGGGCGGTGGCACTGGCCTGGGGTTGGCCATTGTGAAGCATGTGGTTATGGCCCACGGTGGGCGCATTACCGTGAAAAGTGAATACAATTCAGGCACGGTTTTTAAAATCAGTATGCCTCTTTCGTCAGACACCAAAACCATCCAAAGTCAGACTCCTCTCTGAGGTGGAACTGGCAGAAAAATCTGGGTCGCGGGCAACCCGAAGTTCAACTTCAATTTGCGGCGCCTCTCCTGGTCGGTTCATGCGGGCCTTCCCAGCAAAGCTCTCTGCAAGGAGTTGAATGATCTCGTGCAACACCAGATGTCTTTCCGAGAAAGGGGTGTTCGGGCGGGAGCCTGCCCCAGGGGAGTCCGTGTTTGCAGCCGACCCCGTTGCAGGAATGGGTGCTGGAGCACTTTGAAATCGGATGTGAATCCAGCTGTGCACTCCTTCATCTCGAACACGTTGGGCACAGAGGTGTTGTTGCTGATCCCCTTGGGGGGTTGAGAGCGAGTCTGTGAGTGCATCCATTTCCAGGTAAAAAACCTCAGCCACAAGGTGAAGCAGTTGTCTGAGCCTCAGCTCGTCGTCGTGGCAAACGATGGAAATATCGTCTTCGCAATTGAGTTGAAGGTTTTTGGCGCGTTGAGCGAGGGCACCGACAATTTCGGAGTGAACCTCGACCAGGAGGTTAAAGAAGTCGAAAATGCGGTGTGAACTGGCAAAGCTTGATCGCTGGTCGGTTGAAAGATGGATCAAATCGTCAACGGTGTGGCAGAGGTCTTGAGCGCTCTTTTCCAAGCGAGACATATTGATTTGTAGGGCTGCAGGATTTTTGATTTCTGCCGTCATTTCAGCGAGCTCAGCCAAGCGAGAGAGAGGTGCTCTGAGAGAACGGGAGATGTTGGTGAGAAAGCGGCCCTTATCTTCTTGTGCTCGTCTGGCATCGTTCAGAGCACTTTCCAGTGCCCGCGTGCGCTGAGCCACCTGATGGCGAAGGAAGATCACAAAGAGAGCCGTTGCGAGCGCAACGAGCAAGGTTATCCCCAGAGCAGGGTAAGCCCAAGACGGGAGCCGAAACCCGAGATCGGGTTTGAGCCACCTACTGAGCGATCGATTGAGCGAAGAAAGCGGGTCTTGGCGCATGTTCACAATGTGGGAGTCGATCACCCCCTTGAGTGCCTGATCGCCAGTTTTTGGAAAAATGTAGTGGATCTGGATGCGGTTGAAGATCAGGAGTGTGGAAATGGCGCGATGGTGGCGCCCCATGAGCAAAGAAAAAATGCGGTTGACAACAGCGGCGTCGGCCTGACCGCTGTCGACCAATTCCATTGCCGTTTTGTAGTCGGGAACTTCAAGGGGAGTGTAGTCGGTGAGGTACTGGTCCATGAGAGACTGCAAGGCTTCGGCATGGACATCTCCGGCCACCAGGGCCACTCGTTTTCCCGCCAGGTCAAAGAGTGTGGGGAGCGCCACATCAGGGTTGCGAAACACAATGGCCCAATTCTCGAAAAGGTTGCTTTGGGAAAAGTTGAAACGGCGTGCCCTTTGTTTCGTGTGGGCCACGCCTGTGCCAATGTCCACTTCACCGCGCTCGACACGGTTGAGCATTTCAGCAAAACTGCTGGGAACGAATTCAAGCTGCCAGTTGTTGGTCCGGGCAATGTCTTGCAGCACGTCAATGGCAATGCCCGCGTACCCACCTTCTTTGGACTCCATCACAATGGGTGGATTTTCATAGACCCCAACGCGGAGTTTTCGGTTGAGTCGCTTTGCGGCAATCTCATCTTGACCATCGGCAAGGGCAATGTCAGGTTGGTGGGGCAGCCATTCTCCGAAGAACATGGCGAGAGTCAACGCTGTCAGCGGAATGATAAGGGTTTTCATCCATGAAACAATTGAGCAGAATCCACCGACGTCGTCTGCGATTTGGGCTCTACTTGATTTCATTTGTGGTTTCCGCCCCGCTTTTGGTTTTTCTGTTTGTTTCTGCCGGTCAGGTGCGACAAATGGTGCTCGATGCGGCCACACGCTCTCTTTCTTCCGTGCGCCAAAACAAGAAGTATACGATTGAGCGATACTTTGCGAGAATTCAAAAGCAGCTGCTGGAGTTTGCTGGTGCGCCGCGCACAAAAGACGCGGCAGAGAGGTTTGTGGAGCTGGAAAAAGAGCTCTTGCAAAACCGCTCCTCTCTTTCTTCTACCGAGCAGCGAAGGCTTGAAGAGTTCTATGAAAAGGAGTTTGCCCCTGAACTGGTGAGACAGAGTGAAGGGCAGGTTTCGTTTGATGCGGGCGCCTGGGTTCAAGAGCTTGACGGAGTGAGCCAGGTTTTGCAGTACCTTTTCCTGGCGAGTAACCCCCATGAAATGGGAACCAAGTATGTGCAGTTGAGTGCCGAGGGTGACAACATCTACTCCCCTTTTCATGGTTCCATTCACCCTCGGCTTGTGGAGTACCAACAGCGATTTGGCTTTTTTGACATCTACCTTGTGGCCGCGGAAACGGGGCGGGTGATGTACTCGGTTTTCAAAGAAGTTGACTTCGGCACATCGCTCAAAAGTGGGCCTCTTTCAGAGTCGGGTTTGGCCAGAGCTTTTCGTGGGGCTCTCGCTCGGAACGAGGCCGAAGGGATTGCCTTTGTGGACTTTGAGTCTTACCTCCCAGCCCTGCACGAACCCATCAGCTTCGTTGCCGCCCCGATTGTTCGCGGCGGGCAGAAGGTTGCCGTGGCTATTTTTCAAGTTCCTTTAGACACCCTCAATTTGGTGATGGCAGAGTCGAGCGGTTTAGGACTCAAAGGTGAATCGTATTTGGTGGGGGAAGATCGCTTGCGCCGGAGTGATTCGGTGCGGGATCCCGTGCGGCACAGTGTTTCGCGTGCCTTTCTTCATCCCTCAACCGAGGCGCTGCAAGCGGAGAGTGTCACCCGTGCGTTGAAAGGGGAGTCTGGCACCGTCATCACTCAAAATCCCTATGGAGAAGAAGTGCTCTCGGCTTTTTCTTGGCTGCGGATTGCACAGCATGACTGGGCCATCATCTCAGAACAGCCCTTGACGAACGTGCTCGACCCGCTTGACGACGATCAGCTGGCAAGGTGGGTCGCCCTTGGCCTTTGGGTCTTGACCTGCATTTGTGCAGTGGAGTTTTTTGTGCTGCGCGGAGTTGCTTTTCTCGTTTCGAGGCGGGGTTCTCTTCCTCCTCTCAGAAGCCCATCGGGAGATCCCCTTTCCGAGTCGGGCACGACCATTGATCCCACCGCGCGCCTTTGACTCCCCGTGACTCCCAACGTTGTTTTATTTGTTTCGGGTGTTTAAGTTTCCGGCTCGCAACTGAGCGGCCGCCTGAAAATTTGTCAATCGCTGCGGGTTCCCTTCTCGTGTATGATGGAGAGCGTGGTGATCCCGCCATCACGAGCCAACCGTTTTTGCCCGGAGGCCCAGAGTGTTTGTTCCTCTCTGTTTGTTCAGAAGCCTGGCCTTTTTTTTGGGGGTGAGCTTCTTACTGTTCTCAGGGTGCAAGCTTTTTGAAACCAAAAGCACGAGCAACCACACAGGTGGCTTGGAGAGCGTGCCGGCCGCCATGCCGAAAAAAGGCAGGTTGTTGGTGGATCAGCTGGGCCTGCTGTGGGATCCGGAGATGTATGTTTTTCCGATGGGCTATGAGAGGGAGTCTGTTGCGGCACTCCTCGACAGCTCTGCCGAGATATATCCCGTTGAGTCAGAGGTGGCGCAAAAGGTAGAGGCTCTCTCACGCGAGGTTTTCAGCGCCATTCAAGAGGCGATTTTGAACCGCCAAACGGGACTCTTTCGCGATTTTGACCGGGAAGCTTTCCGCAAGCTCACTCCTCCAGAAGTGGTGATTCTGAGTTCGACTTCGAAATCTGGCCCCGGGAATGCCATGGCTCCAGGGTTTTTGACTCGGCATGACACTCCCGTTGAAATTGTCTTTCCCTCTTTGGGGGGACTTTTTTCCGAACTGGTGATTTTTGGAGGAGAGTCTGGTCTTATGGCGTCGTTTTCTGCCGCAATCACGACCTTCCTCCGGAAGACCGAGACAGCACCCGAGCGGTGGGCTGAGCTGCTCAATTTCAGCTTGGAATCGGCTTCCGCAAAGGAGCGATTTCGGGTCAAAAAAGGACAGCTGCAGTTTGATCCTGCCGGCTGGTTTCGCCTTCCCACAAAGACCCTGAAAAAGATGATTGTTGTGGAAAAGCAGACCAACCTCATTCTTATTTCAGATATTCTGCTGCAGATTTTGGACGAAGACGAGCTCCGGGCTGTTTTGGCCCATGAAATGGGTCACTACGTGACCGTTAAAGCTTTTCATTCGGAGGAGCACTTTCGTTTTCCCTACCAACAGCAGATTGTGTCTGGGCAGCCCCTTTCTGTGCGATTGCCTGCCGAAGACACTCGTTTTCCGGCCTATGATGATCTCCTCAATGCGGAAGCCTATTTTCTGGTGCAGGCAAAGGTCTATGCTGGGTCGAACACCCCATTGCTTCCCATGGCGATACTGCGGCGGCAATTGGCACTGATTTCTAAGTTGCCCACCGACGACCCAGATTGCGACAGGTTTGCGAGGAGCCTCTCAAAGATTGATGAAGACATGAGGTCATGGAGGGGCTATGTGGCGACTGAAGAACAGTTGGTGAAGTTGAGAGAGCTTTACCTCAGTTGCCGAGGAAACGAGCCCTATGGAAAAGTTAAGGCCACCCTCACGCGGTTTTCTTTGGAGAGGAATCTGCAGAAAGCTTTTGATCGAAAAATTGATCAGCTGAGCTTTCAAAACAAGAGTGCTTCTGAGGTTTTGGATCAGATCTGGGAGATTGAGCGAGCGGCAGCCCAGAGCTTGCTTTCAACCTACGATGAACTTGACAGGAATAAGCTGGCCTTGGCCTCTTTTGAAACGGCCGCTGACGACATCGCCGTCATGGGGCTTGCGCAAATGTCCGCTTCGTCTCACGCTCTTCCCGGTACGCACCTCAAAATGCAAGCCCTTCATGAAAGACGTTCCGTCACAACTTCTTCCGCAGTTTCTATGGAAGACTGTCTTCGAAGAATGCAGAGTTTTGCAGAGGGAGAGTTCGTGCCTGTTGGCACTCACATCGATCCGTATCACTCGAGATGTTCCCGCTTTGCACACATTATTCGGTCTCTTCATGTGGAAGGCGTTTCTTCGGTTGAGCTCCACAAAATTTCTCCAGAGCTCAACAACTCGATCATTGCACCAGAGGAAGTCATCGATGCTGATGATGCCGTGCGTGTGGAGCGCCTCAAGAGCTACCAACGGCACATTCAGGAGTTGCTTGGGGTCATTGCGCAGGAGGGAGATTCTGCGGGCGTCATTCGAGCTCCAAACACTCAAAAATGACGAGTCTATAACTCCCGCACGGTTGTGTAGTTGAGCTTTCCAAACTCGTTGGTGATTCGAAGACATGCTGTCTTGCCCGTGAGTGACTCTTCACAGGTCATGCTCACAAATTTGATAGGTCCTTCGTCTGGCTTGCTTTCGTGGGGTGTGATGACCATTCGGTTCCGTTCATCGAGGTTCACAACATAGCGCCCCACAACGCTCTTGTCGTCTTCGGGATCAACGGTCTCATCGATGAGCATCATGTTGACAACGCCATCGAGTTCAAAAAAGGACTTGGTGATTTCAATGAGCTCCACTCCATCCTCCGTGGGCCATTCCTGTTTGGCGACCATGGTGAAGGCTTGGAAAATGGCTTCGGGATCAGGCTCAACCAAGCGGCCGTAGTTGACCTGATCGTCTGCACCAGAAGTGAAGGAACGATTCCCGAGGAGCTCGACCACCCGCTTAGCAACTTTGCTCAAAGGGGTGTCTTCGTTGAGGCCCACAATCGTTGCCGTTTCGTTTCCGCTTCCCTCTGCCTCGGAGCTGTTCGCATTTTGGGGCCCACAGGCAACGGTTGCGGAGAGTGCGCTGACGCAGGCTGCAGTCAGCAAAGAGTGCTTCGAAAACATGATGGTTCCTTCCGGAGTCAGAAATGACGATAGAACTGTTTCTTTAGAAGGTGCAAAACACATGCCAGAATCATCATTTTGAGTTGTGAAGCGTGATTCTGCGGTGTTGGGAGGGCACCAGAGATCCATGGATGTTCAACTTCTGGGCAGTCAGCGAAAAGGTCTTGGCCACGTGGTCGATCATTGACTGGCTGGCGGGTCACAAAAAACTTGCAAAATGAACGGTTTGGATCTTCGGCAGTTGGGCTTTGTGACTGTGAAGCCCAGTCAACAACACTCGACACCCAGGCAGCAGATGAGCCCAGCTTTGGCCTTTCAGGCGCAGCAGCCCGTGAAATCGCTGAGCAAATCAACAAGTTTTATGGAGTGGAAGTGAGCGGCAAAGGTTGGCTGAGCTGCACCTATGTGGAAGCTGATCCCATTCCCAATGGAATTGTGGTCCCAACGGGATTCTGCACTGCTGTGCCTCATGTGGACTTTCCTGAAGGAACAGCTGGAATTGTGGCCCCCTGGTTCCAGATTGACGGCTTTGCTGCTGTGCGACTCTTTGAAGAGATGCCTGTGAGCGCTACCGACAAGCAAAAAGTGATTGAGGGTGACTTCACCATCAATTGCGATAGCAGAGCCACCTGAGATCATCAATGCAGCTTCAAGGTGACAGAGACGCGGTAACTCACTCCCGCCAGGGTTGGCGCATGCCTTGCAGGGTCTCCTCAGGATGAGCACTTTTCCGAGGAGACCTTCATCATGAGCCTTTTCAACTCCACTGCACAATGCGCACTCTTGTTGCTTTCCGCTGCTGCAATCGCGAGTGTTGGTTGCACCGCTTCCGATTCCGCCAGAGACTCTGTCTTGAATAAGGAAAACTCAACCGAAACCAAGGGTTGTGATTCGACTGCACTCTGCCAGCCCCCAGTGAAGTTTCTTGCTGAAGAAACAGAAGCTAATGAAATTGAGGTGTGCAATGGCACCTCTTATGAAGGCTTGAAAGTGGCCCTGCGCCACGTGCGCACAAAGAATCGCATTCTGAGCATCACCGACAAACTCAACGTGAGCACCAGCTGGGTTGCCGTCAGTCCCGGATC
>JANQPW010000504.1 GCA_028285285.1 Silvanigrellales bacterium | reverse complement strand
AGGTTGTTTCCTCATTCAAGATGAAGCGCTCAAAGAACAAAGCTCGTCGGGCAACGCTCCTGCCGACACGCAGTGGGGTCGTCGAGGCGAGGGCGGGGCCTGCGCCCGATTCGCTGCGGGTGATGCTTCAAAACCCACTTACCTGCGTGTGGTGCGGGCAGAGTCTTTTGTGGGCAGACCGGGAGTTGTGGGCAGCGAACAAGATCCTCCCAAGAAAATCTGGAGACTCTTTCAAAAACACCGCCCCAGTGGTGAACTTGTTTCCTTTGGGCTGGCCCGATTGGATCTGTTGTTGGTGTGGGGAGACCCCTTGGGAAGAGAGGGTTGTGTGCTCGATGCGCTCCAAGTGGTTTCCGGGGTGCCCAAATATGGTGCTTCGTGTGTGGCTGAGCTGAAGCGTCTTCAGGCCAAGGCCGACAACGGTCAATTGCTTGACGCTTTCGATCAAACGGTGGCCGGCTTGTGTGGGCAACAGGCTGAGCTGGAGAGCCAAGATCCGGGGCGTTTCAAAATAGGTCGGGTGATTCTGCAGCACGACGCGCGCTTCTTGAGCTTCGGTCAGGGCACTCCGGGTTCTGAGGCTCCCATTCCCGAAGGGGTGTATTCCATTGGCCGAGAAGACTGGCTCCAGGGCTGGGAAAACTGGCTGGGGCGGCTCGACCCTATAGCCATTGGGCCCGTTATGTGGAACCTTGACCCCATTTCCTACTCCTCTGGCCCGGGAGAAAGCGCTGCGCCAGTCATGAGAGGCCGGAGAGGCCTTTTCCGGCTCCACTTCGACGTGAACCAGGCCGTGATTCCAGGAACGGCTGGTTGTGTGGGAGTCGACCCTGGCGATGCAGGAAAGCTCCTTTGTTGGATGAGGCGCATCAAACCAGAGATCATGGTTGTTGATTATGGCAGGGGAACTGTGAATGGCCCACCGGGAAGCTCCGACACGACCTGGCTGGACTCCAGTCGCATTGCCCAGGGAAATGACGGTCACTTCACAGGGCGACCGGACTCCTATGCTTGCGCCAAGCCAAGCCAGCACTTCGCCTCACCTTCCTGCAACTGGTGGCAGATTGTGCCTCCCTGCCGGGGCAACTCACCTGGGTGCCTTGCTGCCATTGAGCAATGGGAAAAGGAACGCTGCCGGCCATAATTGCCGGGTGTGCTCTCACAAGGTTCCTTTTTCAACCGAATCTTTCTCAGGCCACGAGTTCAATTGGGTAGGGGAGACCATGCGCAGCCGCAAGGTCACATGCATTTGTGGAATGGGACTAGCTCTTTTCCAAGGGTCACTCACAGCGTGTGTTTTGTTTGAAAAAAAGGAAACAGCCCTTCCTGGTGAGGTTTCTGTGGCTGCTGTGGAAGACTACGAATTGCAAGTTCAAGCCTCTGAAGCGAGTGAGATCCATGCAAATATGGCGAGGAGACGTGAGGCCGCCTGGAAAATCACACAGGAGTCATTCACGCCGGTTGAGGTGCGCACGGCTGCGGGCGATCGGGTGCAGGTGCCCAAATGGAGTTTGTGGTACACCACAGAAGATTTCTCCATCATCTACAAGTCGTTTTTAGAGTCGCTCGATCGGAAGTTCAGCACCGACCAGCCACCATCGGTGATCGACGTGCAGTCTCAAGCCGACGAAACTCTGCGGGTCTACCGCAGGCGCGAGCTCAATTTGGCCGCGCGTGCCATTCAGGAAGATCTTTCGCAATTTTCAAACCCTCTTTCCGAAGCCACGAGAGAGGCGGCTGAACGCAACGCAGTTGTGGGCCGTGGGTTCATGCTCTTTTCCCCCTCGTTGATCCGCCACTACTTGGTGAACCATGACCGCGTGCGGAGCTGCCGTCCGGATCTGTTTCCTGCGGCTGCAGACCCAAAACTTTTGCGGGCTGCTGTGCGCCCGCGGGATCCCGACAACAAGTACGCGATGTGTTTTGATTCAGAGTTTCCAGCTGATGCTGTGATGATCAAAGCGGTTTGGTCGCCGGCCTATCGTGATTTTCGCAAGTTTCACACCGATGCTGAAGGTTTGAAGGTGTTCTGGGCTGATGACGTGGGCAATGGTCGCTTCCATCGCACCACCGAAAGTCTCGTGAAATTCGACGCTGAAAAAGGGTTACACCTTCACAATGACGGAACGGACTGGGTGCTGAGTGGGCTTCACATTTCCACAAAAGAGGTGCCCGAGTGGATGTGGGTGTCTCTTTGGTGGGCTCCCGACGCTGATGAAGACTTTGGGGCCGATCGCCCGGATTCACTTGTGAAGCAAAACCCTTATTTGGCACACTACAAAATGTGTGTGGCTTCTACCTTTCGAGAACGAGATCCCGATCCTGGAGCTCATTTTCGGGGCAATGAAAAAACCGCTTCATTGGCAGCAGCCCTCGACGTCAATGCCAAAAACCTCGATGGTTACCAGTGGTGTGCAAACCCTTTTTTGGAAAATGGCTTTGCCAAGTCGAACTGCGTGGGGTGCCATATGGCGGCGGGCGACAAGGAGCCCCACAACTTCCCCCACACCTACACGGCACTGCGGGGCAATGGCTTGGCCGACTTTCTTCAGTCGTTCAACACCTTCAAATTTCTCATGGGTGGCAAATCGAAGGTGAACTCTGGAGCTCGTTCTTCCACCCAGCTTCCCGACGAATGAGGAGAACAGAATGGGAGTGACCTGTCGGCGCATTGGATCCGTATCTGGAGTGGGGTTTTTTCTTGGTTTGGCCCTGCTCTGCTCTGGTGCTCCTGCCCTTGCGGAGGCAACGGCCTCAGCCGATTCAAAACGGAAGTTGGTGCAAGGAGCTTGGGTTGAAGCAGGCGCATTGACCCTTTCTCAAACGGAGCAGTCGTCAAGCCCTGCTTCTGGAGACAGCACAGAAAGCACAACGAATTCCCTTCGGGGCTTGGTTTCCTCCCAGGTTGGTTTTGGGGTGCGTTCGCGCGATTGGAGCTTGCTGGTTTTTCCACTGGGAAGTTTAGCAAAGCTGGAAACAAGGTACCACTTGACCCCCTCTTTCTGGGTAGGAGCAGGAATTGGAGCAGACATATTGAGTCGGTCGGGAGAAAGTGATCAAAATGACACTTCTTGGCAAGTCTCTGGTGCGATCGCCTATGAGTTTTCTTTTGGCTCTTTTGCAAATCGGCTGGCAACGGAGGTTGACTATGGCCAAGTTGCCTCAAAAGAGACTTTTCGCTCAACGGTGGGTTCGGAGCCCATTGTTTTGGTTCAAGAAAGAGACAATGAGAGTGTGCTCATTGAGCTGAGCTTTCTTTCGCACTATGTTCACCTCTACGATCTCCACATGGGATCTCAAATTGCCGTGGCGTATCTCACAGGACGAAACAAAACCAAGGTGAAGACCGAGGGCCAGCCTGACAGTGAAGACACAAGCACCGACCTCTCAGCCCTTCAGGTTTCCATACAGCTGTTGAATCTTCGCTATGACTTTGATTGAAAACGAGGCTCACGAGAACTCGGGAGCCTTTGAGGAGACCCTCTGGTTTCCCCTTAGCGGGTCCAGATGGCGGCGTAGCGTTCGTTGTTGCCAACAAAGTAGCCCGCAACATGAGACAGC
>JANQPW010000486.1 GCA_028285285.1 Silvanigrellales bacterium | reverse complement strand
TGCGAGATGCTGGGTCTTGCGGCCCCAAGGCATGTTCCACTGACTCGGTAAACACATCGGACTGCGAGTCGTAGAAGGTCACCTTTTCAATGGGCAGCTTCATTCTCGAAGCGCTTCGCGAAAAGGCGCGCGCCATTTCAACACCATAGGAGTCGTTGGGAGCCATAATGGCAGCATTGCGCAACTCCGACTGCAGCACGTGCTCCACAAGACTGTCGCTCTGACTCTCTGCAAGAATGCCCATACGCACCAAAAAAGGCGATCTCAGCGAGGGTGAGTCAGCAACTGGGCCTAAGGAGAAAATCGGCACTCCAAAGGCTTCTGCCGCCTGGAGGGCGCCCAAGGTGAGGGCCCCCGAAACCGGCCCAATCACAACGTGAACATGGTCTTGCAGAATCAAATCCAGGGTGGCTTTTTCAATGGCGCCCGCATCGGCAATGGCTGACCTCACATGGGTGCTGATGGTCACACCATTTGAAGCGGGAGAAGCCAAAAAGGCGCTGCCTGACCGCAGAATACGGTGGGAGAGAGCCGTGAGACGTGGCTCTGCCGGCACAAGAAAGCCCACACGCAGGGCTTTGGGATCAGCGTTTCTCAGGGCATCAATGCGTTTGAGCACCTGGGGCACATCGGGGGCAAAGCCCGTGACACGACGCACCACGCGTGTGAGATTTTTTTCTTCGAGAAGCTCCCAACGACGGTGCGCACCTTTCCAGCTCCCCCTCTGCGTGCCAGCTAAGGCCTTGAGCATGTAGCGCACAAGCTTCTGGTAGCGATCGTCTTCCACAACCGCCCCAGATCCAGAGATCTGCCCAGCAGTCTCCTCACCTCGACCCAAACGCTGCTTCACCTCTTCGAGAGAGACCGAGCGCTTTCCCAATATCTTCAGGGCTACACTTGGGATCTTGCGCGACTCCATGATGCGGATCAAACGCTCAAGAAAGATGACTTCCTGCGAAGAGTCACCAGCCCTCCTCGCCACCTCTGCACCAAGAGCCCACACGCGAGCGCGATAGATGGGCGCAAAGGAGGGCTGACCTAAATTCTTGATGAGCTCAAGTGCTTCAGTGTCTTTTTTGCGCAGCACGTAAAGCTGCAACAAGGCGTAGGAGCAAGTGGATTCATGCTCCTTCGACAGCGTTCCGATCTCCAACGATTCGCGAAGAATATCTTCCGCTTCGTTGAACCCATTTCTCAGGCTGATGATGAGCCCCTTCCGGCAAAGCGCATAAGCTTTGTCTTTAGGAGTGATGAAGGCGTTTTTCAGGGCGGCGTCAAAGAGGGCCAGCGACTCATCGTACTTGCCTTCGTTGAAGAAGTTTTCCGCTTTCTCCAAAGAGGACTGCCCAAGGGCAAGAGATGGAGTCAGGAGGAGGAAAAAGACAAAAGCAACCAAGGCAGGGAGTCGCGCTTTTTGAGAGGTGCCTCGAGAGGGAGTTTGGCGGGTGCCAAGATCAAGGAAAGGCCGACCCACATACGAATTGGCTTCACAAACGCAAGGTCGAGGCGTCGAAGGGCGCGGTGTGCGGAAAGAAAAGGCACATAAGTCCTTCGAGAACGAAGAGATTGCTTTTGTGAAGCCAATTCTTCTAGTCGGGGGTGATGACTTTAACCATAGCAGTCCGCAAAACCCGGTTGCCGATCTTGTAGCCGGTGACAAACTCTTCCGAGACCGTTTCTTTTTCCACGGAGCTGTCGACTTCGCGCGCAATGGCGTTGTGAAATTCCGGATTGAAGGCTTCACCCTTCCCAGGAAGTCGTTCAATGCCGTGCTTATTGATTGATTCATGAAAGACCTTTGAGACGAGCTGAACACCTTCAACTATTGCAGAAAAGGCTTGACCCTGTTCAGTGTCACTTTTCACTTCAGTATTTTCAATGGAAGTCATTGCCTTGTCAAAAGCATCGATCACCGGCAGAAGTTCCCGAGCAAACTCAGCAATTGAGTACTGGCGAAGTTCATCCTTCTCTTTTTCCCAACGCTTTCGGGCATTTTCAAATTCTGCTGCAATTCTAAGCATTCTGTCATGAGTCTCGGCCAGCTTCTGTTGGGTCTCTTCGAGCTCGCTCACTTCAGGAGCAGGCTCGGCTGAACCTTCTGAACCCGAGTCTGTTGCTTCCGCAGCCTCGGAGCCTGACTCGCGTCCAGCTTCAGCACCTTCGCGACCGGAGGAAAAACTCCCCTTCACCACATTGTCAGTGCTTTCTGAACCATTGTTGCTGGCTTCAGGAGAATCATCGGTTCCGCCGGAAGTCTTGGAACTGTCTGAGCTTTCATCAACTTCTGCGCGATAGAGAAAAGATTCTCGCTGAAACATCTTCATTCCTTTCTAAAATCGTGTCTTCTGGCCATGGTCTGACCGCAGGCAGAGTGTAATCGGCATCAACACCTCGTCAACACATGATTGACAGGAAAATTCACAAAGATAAAAAGGTGGGGAGCGCTCATAAGAACCATCCAAGAAGGCCATTTTGCTATGCTGGACCCAAAGTTTGTTCACGACAATCTCGAGCAAGTCGCTGAGGCCTCAAAAAACAAGGGGTTTCCCTTTGATCCCGAAAGGTTCCAGAAGCTTTATGAAGACAGACTACAGCTCATCGAGCAAACGGAAGCACTGCGCAGGAAGAGAAATGAGGGCTCCGCGGCCGTAAAAAAGGCCAAAGATGCGGAAGAGCGCAACAAGCTCATCGCGGAAATGAAGGTCGT
>JANQPW010000470.1 GCA_028285285.1 Silvanigrellales bacterium | reverse complement strand
CTACACGTTCCGCAGCGATGCTTTGCCCAAAGGCTTCAAAAACGAGAAGGAGCTCCTCGACAAGCTTTTCCTTGCGGCTCGAGTTCAAGGGATCTTTGCCGATCAGCCCGACCGTGTGCTGAGCTATTTAAAGCGCAGCCCAGATGTGGGCCGCAACTGATTGAACAAGCGGCAGGCAGGCACACATAAAATGAAACCTGGGGAAAAGGACGCCCAAGGGCCCATTGGCCTTGTGACAGGGCTTTCTAACGATGGCCGCGGTGTGATCCGCGATGCGGAGGGAAAAGTGATCTTCACCCCCTTCGCACTGCCGGGCGAGAAGGTTCGCTACGAGGTGATCCGCTCCAAAAAGTCCTATGCATTTGGCCGAACCCAAGAGGTCTTGAGCCCCTCAGATCAAAGAGTGAGTCCAGCTTGTCGTCACTTTGGGGATTGTGGTTCTTGCCAGCTTCAGCACGCAGCACCGGAACTGCACAAGAGCTGGAAAAAGCAGTGGTTTGAGGAAAACTGCCAGCGTCTGGGGAATTGGCCCACTGAGACCCTCAAAACCCTCTCTTCCACGCTCCAAGGCCACAGCCTCAACCCCCTTCACTACCGCCAGCGCGCGCGGCTCCATTTTCACAGCCCCACGGGCCTCTTGGGTTTCCAGCCCGACGAATCGTCACAAAACAAAGAAGAACTTGTGGCCGTGAGCCAGTGCCCTGTGATGGTGCCGGAGCTGGAGGCCGCTCTTCCCCAGCTTCAACAGGCATTGGCACAGGAGTTCAAAGACAAGTCCCTTGCCCTACAGGTCGAGCTCACGAGGCACAGAACGGCCACCGGCGTCTCTAAAATAGCGCTCACGCTCTTCCATAGCGGCCGCGAACGCCGACCCGTGCCGACCAAGCGCTTGAACCAGGTGATGAGTCGTCTGCCAAGTGCCATCTTTGAAAACCCAGGGGACGATCTTCTTTCCATTCCCTCCGGTTCGGAGTGCTTTTGGATCCACCGCGAAGGCTTTGTGCAACCCCATGAACAGGCCCCGGCCCTTTATCAAAAGCTGGTGACGCAAATGCTCCAGAACCACGAGCTCCCTGCGCATGCTCCCGCAGAGACCTTGGTTTGGGATCTCTATGGTGGTTGCGGCTTG
>JANQPW010000468.1 GCA_028285285.1 Silvanigrellales bacterium | reverse complement strand
GGCTTGAAACAGGCCTTGCCTGGCCGTCAACACATTTAAAAAGGGCGAAAGACCCTGACGGTATTTTTCAGTTGCCAACTTGAGCGTGAGGGTGGAGTTCACCAATAAGGTATCTGTGAGGCGCACACGTTCTCGGGTGGAAGCAAGACGTGCTGCGGCTCGCTCCACTTCAGTGAGGGCTTTGATCACTGTTTCCTTGTAGGCTGCAGTTCGCTCGGCCAAAACGGCCTCTTTGCCTTCTTGAGCGGCCTTGAGCTTGCCGCCCATAAACAGCGGGGCAGTGAGGTTTGCCACCAGCTGCCAAAAGAAACGCTCGGGTGCAAAGACCTCTTCAAAGCTCTCGGCGGGGTAACCCATGCGCGCTGTGAATGACAGGCGGGGAAAACGAGCAGCGAGAGCTGCCGCAGCATCGTGGTCGGCTTGCTGAACTTGATGCAGGCTGGCCAGCACATCGGGGCGGCTCTGCAGCACGGCAAGTGGAGCTTCGAGCTCAATGGCAAGAGCACTTTCAGGAAGGCCCAGTTCCTTTTCGATTTTGTTGCCTTGGGGGCTGTGAAACCGACCGGCGAGAAGAGCTTTTTGTGAGGCTGCTTCATCAAGGGCGTCTTGGTAAACCGGCACGAGCGTTTGAACCGACAGAAGGCTGTCCCGCGCCTGATTGACTTCCAGCACCGAAGCCTGGCCAAGGGCATAGCGTCGTTCCACGAGCTTGAGGTAGTCTTCAGAAAGAGTCACATTCTTTTGAGTGAGCTGCAGCTGCTGAGCTGCTTCCACATACAGATAATGGCCTAGGGTCGCCTGAACGAGTGTTTTCTGGCAGAGATCAACCGTGGAGTACACAGCCGCTCGGTAGGCTTGTTCAGCCGCTTGAGCAAGGTTGTGCACACGGCCAAAGAGATCCAGCTCATAACCAAAGTTGAGTGAAAACTGTGTGAGGGTTGTGTGAATGGTTTTGTCAACATCTTGAAAAGAAACGCCGCCTGGCCCGCTGGAGACTTCCGGAACTGTTGTGTCTTGCCGTGTGCGAGAAATTTCAGCTCCAAGGCTCACTGAAGGAAACACGTCGGCCAGCTGCACACCGTGTGCCGCTTCGAGCTGCTTGATGCGCCAGAGGGCTTGTTGAAAGCCCAGGTTACCCTCAATGACCTCTTCGAGGTAACTTTCGAGTTGTTCGTCGCCAAAGGCCTTCCACCAGCTCCCCATGAACTTTTTTGAGGGGTGCTCGCTGGGTGAATTTTCTGAGGTTGCCGGAGCAGAAAAAGAGGGAGGGGCAGCAACAGACTCTTCAGGGTTTGCGGGTTCTCGCCAAAAAGAAACACAGGAGCAGAAGAGGACGGGCAGCAGGAGAGTCACAAAAGCCTTGCGCGGAAGTTGCACGTTGTCCTCGTTGCTCTGGCTGAGGGCAGCACAGCCGTTGTCAGTCGGATCTCATGAATGGGAAAGATCTTAAGGGATTTTCTTATAAAAATCTTCGAGTGGGGCAATTGGCTTGCTGGGCTAGGGCAAGTCTCGCTTTGGGCTAAATCAAGAAGTGACCGCCTCAACTCCTTGCTTTGCACACCTCTCCCTTCAATTGAGATAGAATCCTGGCAGACCACGAGGCCTCTGCTGAGCGAGCGGCGGCCCTTCCACTTCAGGAGGAACCTGTGAAAAAGAGTGTGCTCAAGGCAGCAGAAAAGCACTTCCTGAGGGAATACCCCGGTGGGTTCAATCACCCAGAAATGTTGGAAATTGGGAAAAAGCACCGGATTGATCTGCTGCAGGAGTTTGCCCAGGAGTCCTTTGCAAAAGCTCAGTTTGAACAGCCGAAAGAGGTGGTTGCTGCCCTTGCTAAACTCGTGAGCCGATCGTCGATGATCTCCATGTTTGAAAAACCAAAGTTCCGCGACTTTGCCAAATCTCTCAAAGGTTCAGACAAGGAACGTTTGGCAGATGCCGTTTTTGAACTGTTGCACGGCAGTGAAAAGACGGGCTTTGAGTCACTTGTTGGAGAACTCAAAAAGGGGAAGCTGGCCAAGTGGCCTCTGGCGACGGTGGTGCAGTCTTCCTATCAACCCAAGAAGGGGGTGTTTGTGAAACCCACCACGGCAAAGATGATTTGTGAGAAGCTCGACCTGGGCTTGGAATACAAGTCGACCCCAACGTGGGACTTCTATCGCAAGTTCCGCAAGGCCATTGAGGAGATGAAGGCTCAGACGAGCAAGGATCTCGCCCACAACAACCCTGCCTATTGTGGTTTTCTCATGATGGCGCTGCCCAAGGTTTCATGAGTTTCTTGGGCCAAGCCAATGGTGAGTTTCAGCCGGAAGGGTTTGAGAAGGGCTTCAAGTGTGGCGAGGGTGGGGTTTCCCACACCTCGTTCAAGATCGATGACCGTTCTTGGTGCTACCTTGCAAAATTCGGCATATTCCCGTTGGGTCATTCCGGCAATGCGACGCATGGCCTTGAGCGCGGTCGGAATGTCATAGTGTGTCTGATTCCTGTGCAGGTTTTCATAGAACTCGGTCCGGAGTTTTTGCCTTGTTTCAGCAGTGGATTTTTTAGGCAACGCTCTCTCCTCAGGCTTTCTTTATTTCTTCGTTGAGTGTCTTCAGGAAAGGGAGACCTTTCGACAGGAGCCAATCGGCCAAATGCTTCGTGCCATGAGACAGATCAATAAGCTCATGCATTCCTTGTTGAGCCCTCAGCAAGAACGTGATGAGTGATTCTTGCAGTTCTCCCTTTCTCTCGCCAAATCCGTTGACCGTGAGGATATCTTCGCACTCACTCATGAGTTCTTTGAACCGAATTCTTCCACTTCGCTCTTTTTTCCACCGGACGGTGCGCGTGGTTCCTTCCGGATCCAGAGCCATTGGAGCAAAGTCGTAGACAGGGCTCAGATTTGCAGACCCTGCTCTCAGCAGAAGCGCGGAGTTGCGGCCGTGGTTGTCTGTGTTCCCGAAAATCATGTTTGCGAGGTCGCGTTGAACATACTCAACAAAGTCACAAAAAGGATCTGAGCTTTTTTGAAGAAGGGCTGTGGAGAGTTTCCATTGCCGCTCGTTGAGTGGCCAATCGCAGATGCCAGCGACCGAGTACAAGCTTTCAAGGCCAAAATAGCCCATAGTTTCTCCAGAAAGCCGATCCATTCTGGGCACGAAAAGGGCCTGTGCTGAATCGAGCTCAACAAGCTTTGTTCCGGTTTGCATGGATTTGAACTGAAGCCTTCGTGCCAGGCTATGATAAAAATGCTCCCCTTTCAGAACTTCAATGTCTCGATGCGTGCGATTTCCTCGCGGGTACTTCACAAGCCAGCACTGTTCTGTTGATGTGTCAGGGAGGGCGAGATCCGCGTGGAGTCTTTTCCTCTGGTCTTGCCTGAGCAAGTACTTTGGCGCGTCACCACCGGCTCCTGTGGCCCCCTTCACTGGACCTCCAAACTCCTCAATATAATATAGGAACTCGGGAGTTCTGTTGACAACATCATTCCATGTAAACCCATCTGGATTGTGGTTGATAAGAGACTCGTCGGACTGTTTTGACACGCGCACGCGACCGGGGGGATTGAAGGCGCCGTGGAGAAGGATGGACCAGTCTGCATGCGGTCCTTCACCAAGGTGCAGTTTCTTCATCCAGAAGCGCCGTGCGGCTCCTGATGGAATGAGGTCGAAGAGAAAGGCAGGCCAGGTAGAGAGCCTGTGTTGCTCGAAGTCGACAGGGTAGCAAAGAGAAACAGGGTATTGAGCCATTTCTGGATCTGCAGCGAAGTCGATGAGGTACTCAAAGGAGCTGGGCGATAGCGCTCCTTTTGTGTTTGAGACCAACGAGCAGACCTGCGCTGCAGCAGTCCAACCTTGGCTTTCTGTGTAGACTTCGATGAGTGCTTTTGCTGGTTCTTCCATAGTTTTCCATTCCGAAGAGAGTTGGCTCTCATTATTTTTACCACTTTAATATCAAAAATAAAACCAACATGGAGTTATTTTTGATATTAAAGTGGTAAAAATAGGGTCTCTCTTTGAGCATCCTCTCTTCTTTCGGGAACCACGTCTTGCCGGATTCTTCCCAGAGGCCCGAGAAATGGCCTGAATGTTGCTGTAAATTTCATCATTCTGCGGGTCTGGACCCGGCAATATTTGGAGCGCATCATATGAAACAGAACACCCCACTTTCTTTGGGAAGCAGACACAAGAGGCTGCTCAGAGGACTCCTTCTTCTCCCTCTTCTGGGCCTGGTTGCACTTGGTTACACCTCGTGTTTTGGGGAAAGTGGGAACGAAAT
>JANQPW010000467.1 GCA_028285285.1 Silvanigrellales bacterium | reverse complement strand
TGTGATGGTGGAACCTGAGCTTTCCTATGAGTCTGGGGTTCTCAAGCAGTCGTGGGGTGCCGATCGCGATCTCTCCGGCTATTCTGCTGGAGTTCGCTTGCGTGGCGATTGGCGTGTGGCCCACGCTGGGGTTCGCTTGCTGGGAATGAGACACTCTGACAACAGCGGGGGAGGTCTGGGGCACCGCCAACTGGCAGTTGGCATAGAGGGAGGGTTGAGCTCCTGGCCTCATCCCAAGATTGAGCTGGCAGCGGTGTTTGGGTTAGACACAGGAGTTTGGGGGCGGGCAGAGAGCCCGAATCGTCCCCCACAGATTGATGATTCTCCAATAGAGAGTGAACTCATCGACACGCAGGATTGGCGACGCGTTTCGACGGGCTTACGCGCAACAGCTGATATGAGTTCAGCGCTTGACTTTGGTGTTGGTGTTTCCGGGTTTGTTGACTCCTATTCACTGCCAACTGATGCGCGGGGGCAAAGGCAGCAGCACATGGTGGGGTGGGCGGTGTCGTTGGTTTTTGACTGGTATCTGGCCACATTTTGAAGCACAACACTTTTCATGGGCGTGATCGGTCGCAGGGGGAATGAAGTGATCCGGTTGGTGGATTTGAACAAACACAACTACATGGGTTACCTGAACCTGAAGGTTCAACCCGAACAAGAGCAGCATGTCTCGCCAAATGTGTTCACCATGGCCCAATTTGCCTTTGAAGATCGTGCAAAGCTTTGGGGAATTGCGGCTGGGGAGGAGCCAGTGGGCCTGGCAATGCTCCGGGTGATGGATGCTTCTGATGAGTTTTCTGGAACCGTAGGACTCAAAATCGTGGATCAGCCTTTTTTGGGAAGACTCATGATTGCGGCTGCGTCGCAAGGGCGAGGCTACGGACGCTTGGCCCTCAATCAGATTTGCTCTTGGGCCGAGCAGCTGCCTGATGCCGACAGAATCTACGTGACCCATACTGAAGGTCAGGGAAACCCTGGAACCTTTTATGAGCGATGTGGTTTTCGCTCTTTGGGCAGGCACCTCGGTGGAGAGCTGCTCCGCTGTCGTGAGTTCAAGAGTGAAGCCACCCCAATCAAAGAGCGTTGAAAACACTCCCCAGATTTTTCCCCAGATTTGTGTCATAGTTGTTACGAATAGCTTCCGTGAGAAAAGACCGACGAATGCCTCTCAAAGGAGTATCGGAATTATTGACATAGAAGAGATCAAAAGTATCGTTCTGGGGCCCTTTCTTGGCCAAGACCTGCGAACCACCTTTGTGTTCTTCATGCCAAAGGTCTTCTTCGCGACTCTTTGTGGACTTATGATTGGCATGGAACGGCACCGAAAGGATCGTCCAGCGGGCATCAAAACGAGCGTGATGGTCTGTGTGGGGAGTGCGATTTTTTCGGGTGTTGCCATGCTGTTGGCAGAGAACTTTCATGACATTGGTCTGAAAGACAACTTCCGTGTTCCCATGTTTTCGGATCCGGCTCGCATCATTGCTCAGCTGGTCACAGGTGTTGGTTTCATTGGCGCTGGGGTGATCTTCAAATTTCACAACAGGGTATCCGGAATCACAACCGCTGCGCTCATTTGGACGGTTTGCGCTATTGGCGTGGTTGTGGGTTTGGGGGGTTATGTGATTGCTGTTGCACTGGCCCTGGGCCTTGTGGTGTCACTGTTTCTTTTGGAGCGCATTGAGACAGCTCTCACTCTGCGCCAGTTTCGACGCATGGGGCATCGGAGAGCTCGCTCTATGGACGAGCATGACGTTCGAAATTTGCGGACGAGTTTGGGTGAAAATGTTGGAAATCAACCTGCACGGCAACCAAAGGATGACACCTGAAAACTGGTGTCGTTCATTTCACCTCCTCAAGAAACAGGAACCGGCATTCGACCCATCAATTTTTGATTGTGGAAGGCCGCGTTGCTGAAGAGTAACTTCCTCAAACGATCCACTCTTTTCGTTGTGCACCAGGTTCTTCGAGAGAGGGTCTTGAGGTTGTCCCGTGCTGTGGCGTAGGTGTGGT
>JANQPW010000463.1 GCA_028285285.1 Silvanigrellales bacterium | reverse complement strand
GCTCGTGGTCAGTGATCAGGTCGGCACACCACAGGTGGTGCTCAGCCCCATTGGAATCGTGAGGCAAACTCTCGAACGGGATGCCTATGGCCGACTGCTCTCCACCAGCGACCCCTTTGCACCCCATCTCTGGGTTGGCTTCGCCGGAGCTAGCGATTGCTCTTTTGGAATCTGCTCAAATACTTCCCGTTGTCGATTCATAAGGATTTCTGCGATTTCCTGGCCTTTTTTGCCAAATGCTGGCTCTGAATCTTTGGAGTCTGCGTTCGACATAGTATCGGAAATTGGCCACTATTCTGAGCCACGTCATCCTCTTACGGTTGGGTTCCCTTCCTGGCCGGTTAGGTCAAGTTAACCTTCCACTCATTTGATACTTCTGAGAGTGGCACTCCTACCCCTCATCGAGAGGTTCAATGGTTCTGCAAAATAGATTTTTCAAAGGGCAATGTGGTGAGACACTTTTTAAAGAGAAACAGAATTCAAATTACCTGCGGCCGATCAATCACGTCTGTGGCGGCAGTATCCTTCATTTTTGTTGCGTTGGCCTCACAGGGATGTTCAAACAACGACAGATCTCGTTTGACAGACGAATCCAGGAGGGAGACTTCGCACATGAACTTGCGAAGTGAACAAGGGACTTCGATTGAACTGACTCTTGAGAGTCGCTATGAGGATCGTTCGAGCAACAAACCGCTGTACGTCACAGAATTGTCTCGTGTCAGTGTTACTTTACTTACTGAGAGTAAAGAGAGCGAACAAGCACGGATGGTTTTTGTCAACACTGTGCACAACAAAAGTCTATGTGGAAACAGTGCATTTGAAGATGTTTTTCAATACGAACTTGACTTAGAACGGGCTGCTCCCGGCGTCTTCCAAGCTGAATTGATCGAATCAGGAAAAGTCCTTTGGGGAATTGGCGACCAACGAAAAATGGTGCCCATTAGCTTCCAACTTCCTGTTCTTTCCTATGTCGCGCCAGCAGCTTGCAAAGAGCAGGAGTCACGTTCTCAACATGCTGCATTTGTGATTGATGGTGTTTGGCAAAAGAATTCTATGAGTCAGAGCAGCAACTTCTCACTCTTTGTCCCAAGACCTTGAAAAAAATCTGTGAAAAGCCAGGCTGGCGGAGGAGGACAGACTACCGCGGGGCCACTTTGAGCTCCGAGCATGCCTGAAGAGTGCAATTGATTCGTTGAGGCAATCTTTTCCTACTCAGTCTTAGTGTTCTTACCGATGCCCCTTCAAGGCTTCAAAAAGAAACATATCGCACGGACGCAGCTCTGAGAAAGACGGATTCACGCCATGACAGCATTCCAATGGTCTATCATGATCAGCACGGTTCTTCTCGCTTGTGCCATTGAAGAAGAGTCACCCCTTCCGCTCGAAGACGCTGAAGAAACCGACAAACAACCCGTTGCTCAAACACCGACGGAACCAACTCCCACACCAGCCGCAGAAGACGAAGGCGGCTTAACTCCGGCAGCAACTCCTGACAACACGCCCGACCCAAACGAAGAACTCAACCAGAACCCGAGCAGCGCTGCACCCCAAGATCCCTTTTTCAACTGCGATGGAAAAACATTATCATTTACCCATGATATCGTTGATGAAGAGAATCGTTCGAACTTCAACACGGTGAACGGAATTGGAATTTTTGCCCCTCCCTCACACACGATTCCTGTGGGTCACACCTATATCGGAATTGTCGATCAAAGCGTTCGAATGCCAATCTACGCACCAGCAACCGCCCGGCTCTGGACAGTAGGCAAAATCGTTAAAGAAGACGGTTCGCACAACATCGGGATGAGCCTGTCGATCTGTGATGGGATTGGCTATGGACTTGGCCATATCAGCGAACTCTCTCCCGAAATCCGAGAACGAACAGGCTGCAACGACGCGTGTGATTGGAGGGGTGAAAACCAGGAACCCATTGAAATTGAGGCCGGCACGATCATTGGCTACAAGGGTGGCCCAAAGGCGGATGGAGCAAACCTAGACTTTGGCACGACTGATATCAGTGCGGAAGCCCAAGAAATCCCCGGAGGAGCAGACGTTTGGGGAAGATACTTAAACAATGTCTGCCCCTATTCGTACTTTGCAGATGCAGACACAAAAGCCTTCTACGAAACTCTTCTTGTTGCGAACATGGTGCGAACCGAAGATTGTGGAACTCTTTCTTATGAACAAGAAGGTACCCTTCAAGGGTACTGGTTCGACGAAGACACCGCACGGAGCCTCGGCCCTGGCATCGAAAGTCAGCACCTCGTGCTTGCACCGTCACCCGTCAGCACCACCCGAGAAACCATCTCCACAGGAAGCTTTGTTTCTCACGGAGCCCATTTTGACGCGAGCTCAACGGGGCAAATCAATCGCTCCTTTGCAGATGTCAGCTCTGATGGCAACAAATACTGCTATGAAGACCTTTTTAGCCATCCTATTTCTTCTGGAACAATCGATGGATTTATTGTAATGGAGATGGTCACAAGTGAAACCTTGACCGTCGAGTATGTCGATGCGGGAAATTGCCCTGCTGATCCCAACAGCTTCACTTTCACCGGCGACGCGTTTATGTTTGTGAAGTAACCCGCGTTGAGAACAGAGCAAGGAATTGTCTCATGTTGTCTCTGAAACCACACAGTGAGATTGGAACCCGTAGAGCTGTGGGCTTCATTCTTTCTCTGAACTTTGTGGCCATTTCTGCCATCACATCAGTCTCCTGTAAGTCTCGTCCTTTCAACGCGGACTCCAGTGGCTCAACGGAACAAGCCATTGTGGGATCTGATAACCGGCAGTGGTTGGCCGATTCTCAAGCTTTTTCCTCTGAAGAAAAAAGAAGATGGCAGGCCCGAGTTGGAGGGATCTATTTGGATGGAAGACACCGTTGCACGGGATTTCTCGCACAGAGAATGGGATCGGATGTCGTGGAAGTGTTCACATCCGATCACTGTGTCCCAACCTGGGGTGGGATTGTTTCTGGCCGTGTGGTTTTTCGTCGCTCCCAACGCAATGACGTGATTTTGAAATCTGTTGGAGAGCAATGGACCAAGCAGGATCTGCTCACCCTCCAGGCTGAGGATCCCACTGCGTTTGGAGTGCAAGCAAACACACTTCTGCCTCTCACAAATGTGCCCCTCAATGAGACTCTAAGAAGCAAGAGTGGAGCCTCAACGATAGAGCTTTGGTCATGGGATCCCTGGAAGCTGGGTTTGGTCTACCATGCGGGCTGTGGGGTGTTGAGCGAAAGCCCCACCGAATGGAATCACGGAATTTTTGCCCACAGGTGCGACACGATCAAGGGAGCTTCGGGTTCACCGTTGGTTCACCGTGGAAAAGTGATTGGTGCACATCTGGGCTCATCTCCAGAACACGATTCTCTCCAGGGTTATGATCCGATCTCTCCGCTGAACTTTGGGGTGATGTTTCCTTTGGGTTCACGCAACATTTGGCATTCGAAAATCATCAACAAACGACGCTTTGAATTTGAATCTGCGAAGGATCTGTCTGAAATTGAAGATATGTTGACCAACCCTTTGGGAAAGACGATCTTCAAAGGGATTTTGACAGAGTGTGCGGAAACTGGAAAGACCCAGTTCTCAGGAAATCGTTCCATCTGCAAATTGGTGATCGATGTGGGCATCCGTGAAGGACTGGTGAAGGCTTCAGACGTGAAATCAAGAAACAAAGCTCTCGGTGGTCTGAGCACCAAGCTTGAGGGTTGTCACCTTTCCGTGGAGGGTGAGGCCAAAACGGCGACTCTCCAAATGAAAGGAGTTTGGAAAGACTCCAATCAAATTCGCATCCGTTTTCTGAACGGAGAATTTGCTCAGCAACAAGAGTTCTTGCGCATTGCCAATGCTTGGAGTGCTTTCACAAGGCTCAAATTCAAAAGGGTTGAAGACCATGGTGATGTGAGGGTGAGTTTGCCGGAGGGCACAGAGCCCCGATGCAGTTTTGCCATGTTGGGCACCTCAAATCTTGATGGGCTGTCGGAACAGTCCGTTTCTTTACAAGTTGGCCGATTGGCACAGGATGGGAGTTCGTTACCCGTTGGTTTGGTGCTCCATTTGATGGGTCATGTTTTGGGTTTGGGGAATTCCAATGATCCCAGTTCCATCATGTTTGAGGAAGGGAGGAATGGCTCAATTTCCAACCGCGATCAGGAACGGGCGGCTGAAGCCTATCCTTTGAGAGCAGGCCAAAGCTGTGGATTTGAGGGTTCTCGGCGTCTTTGTGATGCAAAGGCCGGTCTGACTTGCCAAATTCCCACCGGCATGAGCGTTGGCACCTGCCGCAAGTGAGAACGGCCTGCGGCACACTCATTTTCGGCGCAGCAATTCGCCAAAATCAGTTGGCAAACTCCAGAGGCTAGACACACCGGTGGTCCGGAGGTAAAGCTGGATCTCAGCAGCTCACGCCTTGCCGGAGACTCTTCATGTCTTATCTCAATGTTTTCCTTGTGATTCTGATTGCCTTTTCCACGAACGCCCTTGCAACGACCTATGAAACTCCCATTGGAAGGGGGGAGTCCAAGACGTGGCTAGGTATCGAATGGCGGGAGGGGCAAACCCAGATCCACGCCTGGGAAATCTCATATCAAGAGCCTGCCACGGTCATGGATGTCTTAAATTTGCTGCAGGCAGAACTCTCTCCCCATTTTATTTGGCACATGGATTCCAGCGGCTTCGTCGCACAACTCGATTTTTTTGATGGCCAAGAACAGCACCTTGGAAGTCAGGACTTCTGGATGTCTTTTTGGCACAGCTCAGACTGCGAGAGCTGGAAGCTCTACGAGGTGTTTGTCTCAAGTCAGATGGTTCCGGCTGGCGGCTGCGTTTATATCAACGCCGATGTTGAACGGGAACGATGGCCAGGAGCAACCCCCTCACTTCGCAGGCTCTAGATCGACCAGCGACCAACCCTTCACGTCGTCAGGCAAGAGCCTTGTCAGGAGCAACCACATCTTTTCAATTTGCTGCCTGAGGCGGACCCACGATCACCACAGGCTTCACATCTTGGTTGAGCTCGCCTGGGCCCAACACCAAAAACACAGCATAGGGTGTTCCGGGCACCAGCTTCTCACAGCCTTCACAACTGCTGAGGGGCAAAGGAGATCGCAAACACTTCCCGTCGGCTTCCCCGCAATCTTCTGGCAGAGGCACCACCGCGACGGGGG
Organism: Silvanigrellales bacterium; assembly: GCA_028285285.1. Classification (GTDB taxonomy): domain Bacteria; phylum Bdellovibrionota_B; class Oligoflexia; order Silvanigrellales; family Silvanigrellaceae; genus JANQPW01. The sequence goes on along the minus strand of JANQPW010000463.1, from coordinate 14 downwards.
CTGTGGCCTGAATG
>JANQPW010000456.1 GCA_028285285.1 Silvanigrellales bacterium | reverse complement strand
ATTTAATATAGTGTTGCACCCGAGAGTTCGTTCGTAAGACAGAAAATATCTCTCGATCGGCATCGGCGTTGTACATGATCAAACAGGCTTTCATTTTGTCACCTTAGAATCCGGCTCTACTCTTGGTTCTTTTGCCTTCTCGAGCTCCTTCTCCACCCCTTTGCCTCTTTTCTCAAGAGTTCTCACGGGCAAGCCCGCATAAAGATCAGCTGAGAAACGGCGGACAATCTGATCATCTGGAGCTAGTCCACTGTCAATGAGCACACGATCTTCCGAGTAAGACAAAACGCGGACCTGCTTCAAGCTGAGCCGTTCGTCTTCCCCAACAACGAAGAGCTCTGCTGTGTTATCACTGTTCCAACGAATGAGCGTTGAGGCAGGAATCACGATTCCTTTGTTCGTGAGAGGTCGGGACACAAACCCTCTTGCCAACATTCCGCTCGCAATGCTGTCGGCCAAGCCAGCAATATCTGCAACATCAAGCCACACCTTAAACATCTGCGATTCGGGTTGAATTGAACCGGAGACCATCGCAATCGTTGCCGCAAGGGCTTCGGGTAGCCTTTTTCCGGCAAGAGATTCAATGCTTGCGGGAACTCCGTTGCGCATGCGACCATACCACGACGCGTGCAATTGAACCTCAAGGCGCAGAGCCTGACTTGAAGAGAGAAATCCAAGGGAAACAGAGGGGTCTACAAGTTGACCTTGTGAGAAGCTCAAACCAGAAACCCGGCCCGGCCATGGAGCTCGGAGCGCGTGCTCGGCTTTCTTTTTCTGTGCAAGTTTCAAAAGATTCCGTGCGTCTTGGAGCTCGGCAAGGCCTGTTTCGTGTTGCACACGAATGGCCTCGAAGTCTCCCTGGCCAATCACACCAGCGTCAAAAAGCTCCTGTTGTTTCTCAATAAAGTTTGAACCAAGAATTTTTTCTGCTGCTTCCACACCCGCTTTGGCCCGCTCCAGTTCGATATCCACAACTGTGGAGTCAAGCACGCAGATGACTTGACCCTTCTTGACCAAATCACCGTTTCGGACATTGCACCCTTTGAGCCGGCCAGAAACACCGAAATGAAGGGAAATCATTTTGCTCGGCACGAAAACGCCGACAAAGGGCACCCGCTCGGAAAAGGCCTCAACGCGAGGCGAAATTGTTTGAACAAAGCGCCGCTTCTCCTGAAGAGAACGCAGATCTTTAGCCTGCAACTTCACCTGCTTTTCGCAACCTGCGAATAAAAAACTTTGCACCAGACCTGCGATCAATAAACTCACTTTTGATGTGATCAATAAGTTCACAGGTTTTCTTCCCCAACGAGACTCTGTAACCGGGCCTTCCATATGAGGTAGTCCGATTCCGCTGCAATCTTTGCAATACTCGCCTGCAAAGCACCAATTTCACTTTCCCGGGCCCGATAGGCTGGTATCTGCCCCTTTGCGAGGGCTGCACTAGCGGCATGTGCCCTCCCCTGAGCAATGGTCAAGGTTTTCTCAGCAATTTCAATGCTCAGCTCAGCTTCTCGCAATTGAGCCACTGCCTCCCGAATGTCTAAAAAAAGCTGCCGTCTGGTTTCGACAAATCCCAGCCTAGCCTGATCGAGCAGTAGGCGGCTTTTTTCCATTTCGGCAAAAGAACGCCCACCATCGTAGAGCGGTATGGAAACAGCGACACCCAAGGTCCAATTCACAAAACGTGTGTCATCGCTGAGCCCCCGGCTATGATCAACTGAACCCAGCAGGAAGGCCTTTGGCGATCTCACGGAGCTCGCGCGCAGAGACTCCTGGTAGGCTCGCGCAGTGCGCACCCGAGCCGAGGCAAAGCCCAGCTCGGGATAACGGTTTTCCGCGATTTTGAGATACTCCGAAGGGTCATGGATCTTTCGCAGAGGTTCAAAGGGCTCTTCCGATAGCTCCAGTGTTTCCTCGGGTTCGCGACCAATTGCACGGTTCAGATTCTCAACAAGTTTCTTGAGTTCCTGCCTGGCTTCCAACTCAGCTTTGAGTGCCTGAAGCTCAGACAGCTCAGCCTCTGCAAGGCTGTGCTCACTCAGAACCCTCTGTTGCGTAGCCAAGCGCATGGCTGCGGTTTTAGCCCTTGCAGACTGCGTTGTGGCCTCAAGCAAGTGCAGCTTTCGCTTGAGAAGCACAATTCCCCAGTAGAGTTTGCGAACCGTTTCTTCAGACTCCTGACGAAGAGATCTGCCCTTAGCCTCATGCTCTGATGCTCGAGACTCTGCCAAGCTCAGCTGAGCTTCGTAGAGCCCACCCGTGTAGATGGCCTGCAGAACACCCGCACTCACTACAACCACATCTTTTTCAATTTTGAAGTTCGTGTTGGACTGCACGCTCGAGAGATCAGACTCAGCACCCTGCTGTCGCAGTTGATTGAGCTGCCTATTGGCCAGCTGCGTGAGCAAATTGGGGTTGCTCTGGTAGAGATACCCTGTAGTGAGCAGAACCTGTGGTAACTGCTGTGATTTCACCATGTCCACATCGAGTACTTTTTCTTGTTTTTGCAACTCAATCAACTCGTTTGCACTTCCTCGTGTGCGCGCCAGAGAAATCAGTTCGTCGAGACCGTAACGTTTCTCCGAAGCAAGAGCCTTTGTGCTTTGCAACCTATGCTGTGAAAACCAGCACAGGCCAAATATCAGCACAAACTGAAGAAAACGGCGAAGCATTGCTCCAAGCCCTGTTCTACCGGAAGCACCACCAAGACCAGCCTCCGGCCCATTGTTCTTCGAAGAAGCCTGGAGGGCAAAGTGCTGCCGCGCGTCTTCTAGGGTGGGCAAAAGGTGCATAACCCGCGACAACTGCACGTACTTGAGGGTTTCGCTCACTTGCCCCGTCGCTTCAATAAAGACAATGTCTCCACCCACACGAACGGCTCTCTGCTGGCACTTCCAAACAGCTCTGAGGCAATGAGCAGAAAGAAACTCGGTCTTTCCCAAATCAATAGCAATGCGAAAACGACCCGTGTTCACAATGGTGTGAATCTCATCACGCAGCACGTGCGTGTTGAATTCATCAACCCGACCACGCAGTTCAAGGACCACAAAATTGTCAATGCGGTACTCAAGAGCTTCCAATTTTTGCCTCCACCGTTCTGTATCGGGCTCAAATGCGAAGGCAGCTAGGAATTGATTGCACACTCCCGATTCGCAAGGGTGCCGATGAAGCTCAAAAAAAGACAATGGCAACTTTTTTCATTCAACACCGATTCATTTTCTTTTGGGCCACTCTGCTGTTTGGTGTGGTTGGAGTGCTCACCTACCAAAAAATGCCTGTCGAACTCCTCCCAAGATCGTCTGAACGCCAGTTCACGGCTTTTTTTGTGCACCAGTCCGACACACCCACAAACAACTTTCTTCGCCTCAAACCTGTGATCGAGCGCGTGCTTGAAGAAACAATCGGCAAGAGTGACTACTCCGCAGATTCAAACCGTTCCCGAACCCGTTTCGAGTTTAAAACCACAAACACCTCAAGGAATCTCGCACAAAAAATAGAGCTTTCTGTGTTGCGAAAGCTTCAAGGCCCTCTTCAAGACACACCCTTTCAGGTCATCGAAAACAGCCTCACGGAACTTCCTTCAGCTGAAGTGCTTCTTCTGGCAAAGAAAGATGCAGGCGCAGATACCCTGCGGCGCGAAGCAGAGCGGCTCCAGAGCCTTCTCGTTGGTCAACCAGCCATTGGGCGTGCCCAGTTGGTGGGCTTCGGGCAAAAGGCCCTTCGATTGACCCAAAGCGAAGGAAGCCAAGACTATCCCCAAGGCCTCTTCTCTGCTCTTCAGCACTTTAGCTCGAACTCCCTCAACCCAACTCATATGCCCGTAGGTGAAAACACCATCCTCCGTTGGGATGGAACAGCCCGCTCAGCTCGGTTTGACGCAGAGATCGTGGATCTCGACCATCTGCAGAGCATTCGCTACAACGGTCAAGCTGCTGCCGGACTGCTTCTCTACACCTCGCCCACTTCAGATGAAATTTCTCTGGGCAAGAGCCTTCACTCCGTGGTTGAAGCTTTCGAAAGCCCGCATGTTGACCTTGAAATCACGAAAGAATCGGCAACATACATCACCGAGGCAGAGGCAAATGTGGCCGGAAACCTCATCATTGGAACACTGCTCACGTGCATCTGCATCTTGTTCTTTGTTCGGAGGTTTTGGTCAACTGCGCTCGTCGCCATGGCCATTCCCCTCACTCTCCTGCTTTCCATCCCCATCTTTCACATCCTTGGAATATCCCGGAACGTTATGTCCCTAGCGGGAGTGGCGCTGGGTGTGGGAATCGTTGTTGACGCGTCGCTCAGCACGGTGGGTTCCTTCAATCAAAAGCTCCGCAAGGGATTTCTTCCCACCCAGGCCGCGCTGTTCGCCGCTCGTGAAAACCAAAAGCCTTTGCTTCTGACATCCCTCACAACCCTTGCTGTCTTCATACCCATTCTCACACTCGATGGCATGGTGGGTGATCTGTTCACCGACCTTTCACTCACGGTGATCATTGGTCAAGTTGTCGGTTTTTTCGTGAGCGTGTTTGTCACCCCTTCTGTGGCCTGTATGCTCCACAATCAAAAAGAAACTCACCTACAAATTGACCGTTCCAACAGGAACAGCGAGGAGCCACAGGGAGCTCTCCTCTCCTTTCTTCGAAGACCTCTCACCCGGTTCTTCAGCAGTTCAACACTGTGCGCTCTTTTCAATCTTGCACTGATAGGTGTGATAGCCATCAACCTCCGCTCTGCGCCTCCGAGCGAGTTCCTACCCATAGGCGAATCTCATGCCTACAGCGTTGTGGTCAATCACGCCGAGAAACTCTCCAGCCTGGCCCGAGCCGACCTTGCTGAAAAGCTAGACACCACTCTCAAAAAGGAGGGTTTTGAAAAGCGTCAGATGACCCTGGGTCCCGACCAGATCATTGTGAACACGCAGCACAGTGGGTCAGAGGCAAACCAGCTGAATATCGCTCTCACGACCGAGAAACTAGAAGAGACGCTTTCACCTCACCAAGTTGGGCTTCACCGAATCAATCCGCTGGAACCCAAAAGCGCTCTGGGAGAAGACATCGAGTTTTATACGAGCCCTCGTGATCGCACAAAAGCCACTTGGGTCATAGAGAATTTGAAAGCACAGCACGGAGTTGTGTCTGTGAGGTTTTCTGGCAACCACAGCCTCCGAGTGCTCAGCCGAGATCAGGCTCACAGTCCGTTCTACTCTTTGTGGATTCCCCCCAGCGGTGAACAAGCCGTGCAAAGACTTCTCCAGGAAAAAGCACCTCTGGGGAGAATCGAGACCGATCGTATTGAACCACATGCCCAGGCGCAATTGGCAGGGAAGGCAAGCCTCACTCCTGTGTATTTTGACAATTCGGAAAAGAAGCACCACACCCTTCGCACCTCTCAAACTATCCACCAGGGCTTCCTCGAAGACGGTCTGAACCTGAGCACGACCTCTTCGGAGGTTCACTTCATCGAGGGAAAGATCCTTGACAAAGTGACAATCGACATTGATGGGGTGACCACCGGAGAAGTAGAGACTGC
>JANQPW010000455.1 GCA_028285285.1 Silvanigrellales bacterium | reverse complement strand
CTTCATGAAGTGCTTCGAACCAAAGCCGCTCGGCACACAAGCCTTCCCAAACAGCTTGGCACGCTCTCCATGCTCCCTCCACAAAAGAGCTGTGGGAACGCGGATGATCTCGCCCTCGTCCAAAAAGATCGGCGTTTTTTCGCCACCACCAAAAGCCGGGCCTCCATCGACCGGATCCAGAAGCACCGCCCCCGTGAGATCTTCCTGTTCATAAGCCAGCCGACCAACGTGCTTCCCGCCCAGGCTGTAGCCAATGGCAAAAATCTCATCAAAACCGTCTTCACGCAGGCCTTCGTATATTTCTGTGATCTGCTCAAACTCAGCAACATGATCAGGTTGCAGCGGGTTTTGACCCACAGCCACAAACTGGACATGGTCAAAGTCAGGTGAAACGGTCTCGAGAAGCCGCGTGAAGTTCTTCTCTTTCGTCATGAAGCCTCCAACCACCACAACAGCTCTTCTGGCTGGCGAAAGCTGAAGCTCTTCTCTGGCCCCTTCTTGAGGATGGCTTGGGCTGGTGGACTGGGCCGTGAGGCCCAGAGTGCCAATGAGAAGGGGGGACATCAGAAAGGTCGTCAAAGTTTTTTTCATACACTCTTCTCCTTGAGTCGTTGCTGCAAATGGGGCGCTCAAGTGCTTCCTGCACAAGAAAACCAACTGATTTCTTTCAAAAGCTCCGGACTTTGTTCCCGCAGACTAAGCGTACTCGTCGGGAATGACAAATTTTTCCAAATTCTTGGAAATTATTTTTGGTCGGCCAGCCGACTTATTCAGCATTGTCCTCTTCTTTCTAGGCTTTTAGGAGAAACCTCAGCGAAAGATGAGGCTGCACAAAAAAACAAGAGACACCTGCCTCACAATCCGTTACGACTCCACACACACTGGTCCTACAAGACCCCAAAAAAAGGCACGATTCATTGAAAGACAACGCGAACACAGTCCAAGGCTTTCCCTCTGATCTTCTTCCTGACGCTCTTTTGAAGGCCCTTTCGGCGGCAGGCATCAGCTCTGCCACAGAGGTTCAATCTAAGGCCATCCCAACAGCCCTTGCTGGAGGAGATCTCCTTGTTCAGGCTCCAACTGGCTCCGGAAAGACGCTTTCTTTTGCACTCCCCCTGCTCACACGCCTCACCGGCATGGCCGCCTCAAAGCGCTTGGGTCTGGTGCTTTGTCCCACTCGGGAACTCGCCATGCAGGTCAACAAAGTGGTTTCACAATTCGGCCGAACGCTGGGTCTGCGATCGGTGCTGGTCTGCGGGGGCATGCCGATTTCCATCCAGAAGCGAGAAATTGCCCAGGGAGCAGAGGTCATCATTGGCACCCCAGGACGGATCGCTGATCTTTTGCGGCAAAAGGCCCTCAACCTCTCTGCGACGAGTCTTTTCGTTCTCGATGAGGTCGACCAAATGCTTCAGGTGGGCTTTCAAGAGGAACTCAACGCTATCCACGAGCACCTCGACAACACCTC
>JANQPW010000827.1 GCA_028285285.1 Silvanigrellales bacterium | reverse complement strand
GCTTTGTGCCTCTTTGTGGCCGTGTCGTATCTTTTCTTTGGCGGTGCTGATGTGCTTGGTTGGCTTCTCATGGGCCAGGGTTGGCCGCAGCCGGCGGCACACATAGAGTGGTGGGCGGGTGCTTTCCAGTACTCTTCACACCTCACTCAATTGTTTTGGGTGCCCCAGCACAGCTTGGCAACATGGCTGGTGTCGGCGGTTATGCTCAGCATGGCTCCGTTGGGGTTTGGTCTTGGCAACTCCTCCCCCGAGCTTATGAGACCTTCGACTGCTTTCTTGCTTTTCTCTGCATTGGTGGGCTTGCTCCCATTGTGGTCTCCCTTTGGGGCGGTGGGTGTTTTGCCCCTCTATCTTTGGTGTGTGTTTCAGTTGAAAAGTTGGAGGCACTTTCGCAGTTGTCTGCCTGCGTTCTCTTGTGTGCTTGTTTGCTCTCTTCCCTCAGTGATCTTTTTGCTCTCTTCTGATTTTCGCTTTCCCGGAGCCTTTTTTCCGCTCAGCTGGGGCGCCAATGGCGGTTTGGCTGGAACTCATTCGTTTTGGCACCTTTACTTTTTGTTCTGTTCCCTTGAGTTTTTAGCGCTGGCAGTCGCGCTTTTGTTCGTGATGCCGGGTTCACGGAGTTTGCTGGTGTTGATCACCGCACAGCTGCTTTTGATCCCCCTTTTTAAGCTGGGAACCTACAATGACTTTGCGATGAGGTCTTCTATTTCTCCGCTTTTTTCTCTTTGGTACTTTGCTGCTGGCGCGTTACCCGCGCTGCTGAGCGCCTCCCTCTCCGGCTGGAGGGCGTTTGTTGGGTTCACCTCAGTCGCAGCCCTTCTTGTTGCCGGGTTCGGTGCCCCTTTTCTCGAACTGCAACGCAGCGTCACAGCAGAGAGCCGGCCTGAGCAAGAGGAGGCAGATCCTGTCTGGGAGGGGCGTCCGGCGCTGCACGAGCTGCGCCCCAGGCTCTTCCTCGACCAGAGGTTGGGAGGGGTTCCCGCTTGGACTTGTCAATGGCTTTACGACTGCGGCGGTCTCAACACGCAGGAATAAGTGGGTTCGCCTTTGCGGGCGAAAAGCTCTTCAAAAACGGTGATGAAGTCTCTTTCTCCAAATTCTTGAGGTGTGGAGCCGGCGTCGGTTGTCCACCCTCTGCTGCGAGCATCGGCACAAGCCTCTTCAAAGTAGGGCTTGGAGTCGGTCTTGAGCCAAAGGAAGCCTCCTGTTGAGAGGCATCTTTCGAGCTCCTCCAAAAAAGGATGGCGCACCAGGCGATTCTTGGCATGCCTCTTCTTTGGCCATGGGTCGGGAAAGAACACGCACACACCCGCGACACTCACAGGGCTGCAGTGGGGGAAAAAGTTGCGGGCATCGCAAATACCAGCGGCAGCATTGTGCAAGGAAGCTCGACGGATCTTTCGAGCGGTTTTCACGGTGCGTTTGTAGGTGATGTCGAGCCCCAGGAACCGAAACTTGGGCATGGCCTGTGCCATTTCAATAAGATTTTTCCCCATGTAGGTGCCAACCTCAACAAAAAGGGGGGTTTGGCTTCTCCAGAAGGGGTGCTCTGCTGGTTTTTCAAAGTCAGACGGAGTGAAGAGGACATCTTCAAGCTCTAGGGCTTCCCTCACATAAGGGTTGTCGTGTCTGTCGGGGATGGGGTTGCCGGCACGGGCAGCTTCCACAAGAGAACCAACTGTTTTCATAAACACAATCACTTTTTTCTGAGTTGCTCTGAGGGATCTTCCACCCGATCTTTTCCCTAACAGGCTGCCTGTTGACGGTCCAGGAAAAAGTGCTCCGCAAGCCAGAATCATGTTCTTCCGATGAACCCACCGGAAATAGTGAGGTGAGTCTACTCGATGAAATTCTCTCTTTTGATCCTGAGCATCATGGCTCCTTCTTTTGCCCTCGCCGTAACGGCTCCACGGGGCTCCTTCCAGTCTTGTCGTTCTCTCCAGGAGACAGGCACGGGCAAGATCGTGTCTGTGCAAAGAAAACAGGTGGCCGGTTCCGGCTCCTACACCATTTCTTTGCCCAGGCTTCCTGCATCGCACTCTCAGAGAGCTCCTGGGATGGGATCCAAGGTTGAAGTGGTGCGTTGTTTGCCGCCAGGTCGAGTGGTGCAGATTGCAACCGGTCAGATCAATGAGATCGGAGAGGGCTTTTACCAGGCTGGGGTGTATGTGCCTCTGAGTGTTGCAACCACTTCAATGGCGGTCACAAATCGCAGTCTTGTGACCCACCGTAACCTCTACTGGCAGCCCATGAAGGGAGATGTTGTTCGCATTCTCCGCCCACGGGTCACGGCCTTGAAGCGGGTGTGGCCTCGTTATGATTTTGAAGTCTCGCAGATATTTGAATCTCAGCCTGGTGATGAGGCGGCCTACCTCACTTTGGCTCCTCAGGGTCGTGAAGAGTTGGTCAAGGCTTTTGAACGACTGGAGAAGTTTCAAGGGCGTTTTTTGATTGAAATGGAAACACTTCGGTTTTCGAACAACCCTGAGCCTGAGCAGTATTCCGAAGTGAGAGCCGGGCTGGTTGCCAATTACCTCTCGAGAGTGTTTGAGATGCCGCCAGAACGTTTTATTGTGAGGGTTCGTCGCACGCCACAGTCGCGGGATGGGTTTGTGGAGGTTCCCCAGAACTTCAACCCCCGATCGGCAGGTAAGCTCACCGTGAGAACAGTCCGCCAGTAAAAGTTCTAGCGCAGAAGTTTGAGAGCCGCTTTTGAAGTGATGGGTTTGCCTTCTTTGAGTTTGCGCTTTTCTTGAGAAGTGAGGTCGCGCAATCCGCGATTTTCTTCGATAACAACCTGGAGATCAAGGGAAGTGTCGGAAAGCTTGCGCAGCTGGCAGCGAGGGTTTTCGACGTAGTAAATGTGCCCATAAAAAGAAACGAGTTTTCCTTTGATCTCGGTGCAGAGCTTGCGCTTGTTTACTGGTTTTGCGATAGACTTGGCCGCTTCACGAAAGTCTTCGGGATTGTCTTGCTGTGCTGCGGCAGATGCGGGAACACGCGAGCTGCGTTGCCAGGCTGCGTCTCCATCTATGGTGATCCAAATGTCAGCCACTCCACCACTGAGCCCCTTCATATCACGGCCGTTTTTGAGCTTTTTGAGTTGTCCAGGTGTGATCGTCTTGACCGTGCGTTTTGATTGATTGTGTTCCTGAAGGGCGGCATAATTCGGAAACTTTCGTTTGCGGCAGCCTTCCACGTAGTAGAAATTCACTCCCGTCGCTGTCACGTACTGGTCGTTCAGAGCTTGGCAGAGACTCCCTCTTATTTTGAATCCAAGCGACCGCTCAAACCCAGCAACCTCGCTTTCACGGATGGGCTTGCCATGAGGGAACAGTCGGTACACAGATGAGGGCAGTTCAATGATTTTATTTGCATTTTGTGTTTTGACAATATTGAGCATGAGGGGATCGGTGATGAGTCGCAGGCGACACCCTTGCACCAGACCCGTTTGATCGTAGTAGGCGATCAGCTTTTTGTCGAAGATGCGACAGGCTTGCTCGCGTGTTTTGATGTGCTTGAATGAGTTGGGATCCACAACTCCCAGTTGTTCTGAAGGCTTGTTCGAGGTGGGTTTGAGTTCAATTTCGCGTTTTCGACTTTGCTCGTTGAGCTCCAGAAGTTCTTCTGTTGGTGGAGATTCTTGAAGAGGTTCATTCAGAGCCTCTGCATAGAGAGCCATGCGCTCAACGCAGATGGCAATGGTGAGTGCAGTTCCCAAAAGGGGTGCTAGAATACGGCAGATGCGGTCTTTGGTGTCGTGGGGGCTCACGGTGCAAACATCCTCTTTGGTTTTTGAGATGGCCTTAGTGGTGTCGGAAAAATTTTCCTAGACTTGAATCGGTTGTTGCAATTTGGAGACGACAGCAGGCACACATGGGTTAAACTCCTCAAGGAAAAGGGGTGGCGGTGTGGCCGGCCTCTCACCACTACGGAACGCTTTTGAAATGGTTGAAGCAGCAGGGAATCGGCAAACAGTGGAGCAACCACAGTCACTTGTCAAAATTTCTAACATAAAGAAAACATTTGGCTCAACTGAGTTGCTGACTGGCCTCGACTTCGAGATCTGCAAGGGAGATCGTGTGTCGATTCTGGGTCCGGGCGGAAGCGGAAAGAGCACACTTCTGAAGATCATCATGGGGCTGGTAGAAGCCGACGAGGGAGTTGTGGAGCTCTTGGGTGAGCGTGTATCGGAGCTCTCCCGCAAGGAGCGCCAGACTCTCATGAACAAAGTGGCCATGGCCTTTCAGCTCGGAGGCCTCTTCGACTTCATGACAGTGCGAGA
>JANQPW010000420.1 GCA_028285285.1 Silvanigrellales bacterium | reverse complement strand
ATGTCCAGCACGAGCGTGAGATCGGGGCAGTCTTCCCCCATCATGAAGTGTTCGTGGACGGCACGCACGGTTTCAATTCCCAAACGACCGCGGAGGCCTTGGTACACATACGCGCTGTCGAGGAAGCGATCGCAAAGCACCCAAGCTCCGCGCCGGAGAGCCGGTCGAACCACTCTTTCGAGGTGTTGGGCCCTCGCTGCTGCGACCACATAAAGCTCAGCCCAGGACGTGGGAGGGTCATCTGCAAAAGCTGAAGATTTGAAGGCGCTGCGAAGGCATTCGGCAAATGGAGTTCCGCCAGGCTCACGGGTGCAGATCACTTCCTTTTGCAAACCCTTGAGGTATTGGCTCAGCCGAGAAATTTGTGTGGTTTTCCCAACACATTCGGCTCCTTCGAACACAATAAAAGGCATGAAAACTCCATGAGTCAAAAGAAGAAAAAAAAATCTGCGTGTTTGCAAGGGCTCTTCTTTCCCCGAGTCGTATCCGGAGACATTCCTTCATAAATCAGCCTGAAGCTTTGGGCAATTCGTGCCCGATCCCCCGCCTGAGAATCCCCTAGTCTCGTTCCATCAGCGATTCTCATCGCCCAGCACGCCCGGGGGTCAACACTTGGAAAATCACGATGAAGCGACTCTTTTTCCTTTGCCCATTGAATCGTTATCGCTTTGTGCCTATGCCGACAAGAGGTTCATGCGGCATCGGGAATACTGGCGCTCCTTCCTTAAAATCCTTCTCCCCTCGCTTTTGAGCCGGGAGAATGGTGAAGTCGAGGAAATGATCGATCACTCCACACTCAAAGACTGGACAGAGCTCATTGAGGCCAATCAACCAGATCAAGACGTGGGTGGTCTGCTGCGTCACATTTCGGCGGTTCTGAGCCTTCAGCTGGGGCTTCCTGCTGAGTTGGGTTTTGCAGCCTTCCTTGACTGTGAATTGCCCACCCGCATGCATTGGGTTCCCGGAGCGGTGCAAAAAGACATTGATGACGACGACTTTGTGAACTGGTTTGCCAAGGTTGCACTGTTTCAGAGCAATCCCGAATTTTCGCAACAAGTCGAGCTCTGGCGTGAACTTGTGGATTCCCTTCCCTTGGAGCACTTGGCTGATGTGAGCTAGCACTGGAAACTTAGACCTTGTCACCGCGGCTCTCTCACGAGAGAGCTATGCTCTACCGCGCCTCAATCCGTGGCGTTTGCAGAGCGCGATCTTGAGCCACTTTGTTGGCCCACATATGAATGCGATCCAGGTATCTTTCCATGAGGGAGTCGATGTCTTCCTGCGCCCTGATTTCCACTTCTTCCAAGTCGGGGTTGCCGAGTGCTGTTCGCAGTGCATTCAAAGCCTGAGTGCGCGTGGCAATAGCGTCAACCATTCCCAAGGTGAGAGCTTCTTGCCCGAGCACAACGCGACCGTCTTTCATGTGTTCCATGGAGGCCAGTGTGAAGTCGCGGATGGCGAAGGCCGCAGGGGTGGTGGTCTGTGGCCCCCCTTCGGCGCCCGGGTTTTCCTCTTCACTTCCTGATGGGTCAGCTGCCGTTTCCTCCTGCCCCGGGAGTTTCAGTGCCGTTTGCACGGCGCTCCAGTCTGCCTGTCGTTTTTGAGCACCACGACCTTCAATCACATCGGTGATGAAGACCTGGTGGTTCTCATTGAGAAGCTCTTGGAGGTATGACTCGTCTTGAGGGGTCAGGTCACGAAAGGGGCTACCGGCATCTTTCAGCTCACCGGTTTTGATCACAATCGGGTTGATTTTTGCCCAGTTCAAGAGCTCTTTTGCACCCATTTGGGTCATGATCACCCCAATACTCCCCACCATTGAGCTGCGGTTGGCCACAATCCATGTTGACGGAGCGGCTGCGTAGTAAGAGCCACTGGCGATCACGTCGCGGGCATAGGCCATCACAGGCATCTTTTTTCGGGCTTCGAGAATCTTGTCGTAGATCTCTTGGCTGGCCACCACAGCTCCACCGGGGCTGTTCACTTCCAAAAAGAGGCCTTTGGCTGAGTCTGATTCCAGCACGTGGTCGACCCGCTTCATGATGCTGTCGGCTGTGGTGGAATCAATGGGGCCTTCGAGCTTGATCAAAGCAATGTGATCGCCTCCAAAGCTACCCAAAGACGTTCCTGTTGTGAATTGAAGGTTTTGAGAGAATTGGCTCACAATCCAGAATATTGCCACAAGAAAAAGAACAACCGTTGTGAGGGTCAGTGTCCCCACAACGGCTAAAAATGTGACAACAGGATTGGAGCGCCGTTTTGCGGACTCCTCAGCCATGTCGTTTTATCCTTCCGGTTTGTCTGCGGCATCAGCTGGAGCAGCTTCAGCCGCTCCTTCTTCCTCAGGCTTCTGTTGTTGAACCCGGGCGAAGGCTTCTGCCATGGCAGTTGGTGCTTCTGCGTTGTCATCCAAGGCATTTTGAATGGCACGGTTGTGAGACTCGTCGAGGCCTCGAGTGGCTGCTTTGTGAGAAAGCTCAAAGCGACGCTCGGCCACATCAGCTCGCAACACGATGAATTCAATCTCCGTGCCTTCAGCTGGATTCTCAACATCGAGCTCACTGGTGTGCACCAGGCCTTCCACACCCTTCATGAGTTCCATGAACACGCCATAGTCAGCCATGCGGTTGATCACACCTTTGCCGCGGGTTCCGGGCACAAATTGACGCGCCGCTTCTTCAAAGGGATCTTCTTCCAGCTGCTTGATGCCCAAGGAGAAGCGCATGTTTTCGATGTCAATCTGAAGCACCTTGGCTTCGACTTCGTCGCCCTTCTTGTAGAGATCTTGAGGGTGTTTGATGCGCTCTGTCCAGGAAATATCAGAAACATGGATCAGACCGTCAACGCCTTCTTCAATACCCACGAAAATTCCAAAGTCGGTGATGTTGCGGATCTTACCCCGGATCACATCGCCCACTTGGTACTTCTGAGTCACAACTTCCCAAGGGTTCGGCTCGGTCTGTTTCATTCCAAGGGAGATGCGATGGTTTTCGAGGTCAACAGCAAGCACCACAACTTCCACTTCGTCGCCAATTTGAACGATCTTCGAAGGGTGCTTCACACGACGATTCCAGGTCATTTCTGTGACGTGAATGAGGCCTTCGACGCCGGGCTCCAACTCAACAAAAGCACCATAGTCTGTCAGACTCACAATCTTGCCATTGAGACGTTGGTTGGGTTGGTATTTTTCAGCAACACTCACCCAAGGGTCACTTTGAAGCTGTTTCAGGCCTAGAGACACGCGCTGGCTGTTTTGATCGTAGCTCAACACTTTCACCTGGATCTCATCGCCAACTGTGAGAATCTCCGAAGGACTGTTCAAACGGCCCCAAGACATGTCTGTGATGTGCAACAGGCCATCAATGCCGCCAAGGTCAATGAAGGCACCGTAGTCGGTGATGTTTTTCACAACACCTTTCACAGTGGCTCCTGCTTCCAGGTTCTTCAGAGTTTCGGAGCGCAGTCGTTCGCGATCTTGTTCCAAAAGAACCCGTCGAGACAAGACGATGTTGCCGCGCTTTTTGTTAAACTTGATGATTTTGAATTGATACTTCTGGCCCAGCATTTTTTCCAGGTTGCGCACGGGGCGCAGATCAACCTGCGAGCCGGGAAGGAAGGCTTTGACGCCAATATCAACAGACAGGCCACCTTTCACGCGACCAATGATCTTGCCTTCAACCAGTTCATCGTTTTGGTAGGCGACAGAGATGCGGTCCCATGCTTTCAACAGATCGGCTTTGTCTTTTGACAGCACCAACTCGCCTTCGTCGTCTTCAAAAACATCAATGAACACATCAACTTCGTCGCCTACCTTGAGGTTGAACCCCTCGCCGGAAGCTTCAAACTCTTCTTTAGGAACGGCCCCAGCTGATTTGTGGCCAATATCAATCACAACGGTTTCGTCGCGGATCTCGATGACCTTGCCCAGAACAACCTGGCCTTCTTTGACAGCGGCACCTTTTGAACCTTCGTCAGAGTTGAAAAGCTCCGCGAAAGCGTTTTCCTCTGCACCACCGTCGACAAAGTCGACATCTTCATCCAGCCATTCAAGGTTGTTGTAGTTCACTTTTTGTTTTCCTGAGTCTGTTGAAATGCTAACCATAGTCTAAAAAAATTCCTTCCCCACGCCCCAAAAGCAGTGTCTGTCACAGATTCTCACCCCACCATAGGGTCAGCCGGCAGAATCACGCATTGAAACGACCGTCGGCTCATACCATAGGCGAAATCAAGAGTACAGTTTGAAAACCGATCATTTCCGGCGGGCCCGGCGAGCGGTCTTGAACGCCTCAGCAAGAGCTGAAGATTCAGCACCTTGCGGCTGTGAAGGGGTCTCCCGCCGTTGCTCTTGGTAGTCTTTCCAAGACTGAGCAAGGGCCCGCTCCTCTTCGTTGAGCTGCTGGCCATCTTGAGCGAGTTTGCTCGCCTTCTGCTGCAAACCTTCTGGCATGGGGCCCCGCAGGCTCAAAGACAACTTGCGCTCGGCAGCCTCAACCTTCAAAACCGTGAGAGAGACCTTTTCTCCAGGCCGCAGCACGTCTCCGGGGTGGCGAACCCTCTTGGTCCAGCTCAGCTCGCTCACATGCACCAGCCCCTGAATGCCGTTTTCCAGTTCGGCAAAGGCTCCAAAATCGGTGACACGAGCCACTGTGGCGGGCACCGTTTGGCCCACCTGAAGTTGTGTGGAGGCCAGTTGCCAGGGATCAGAGCCAGCATCTTTCAAACTGAGGCCAATGCGCAGCTTTGGCTCCCGCTCTAGGCTCAGGATCTTCACCTCCACCGACTCTCCTTCTTTGACCACGTCGGAGGCCTTGGAAATTCTCTTCCAAGCCATTTCGCCAAGGGGAATAAGGCCCTCAGTGCCAGGCCCGAGTTTTGCGAAGGCTCCAAAGGGCATGAGTTTTGTGATGGTGGCCGTGCGGGTTTCGCCCACCTGGAGTTCTCCCAGAAGCTTCTCCCGGTGTGCGGCCTCTTCCTGGCGCAAGAGGTTGCGCCGAGAGAGAATGATGTTTCGTCCACCTTCTTTCACTTCAAGAACTTGAAAGGAGTGGGTTTGACCCACATAAACCTCGGGGTCTTCCACAAAGGCTGTGTCCATGTGGCTCACAGGCACGAAGGCACGAGTGCTTCCTGCCTTGACCTGAAAGCCTCCATTCACAGCCTTTTCAACTTTGGCTTCAATGGGGGCACCAGATTCCTTTGCCTGGAGCCATTCTTCTTCTCCTCCAGATTGGGCTTTCATCACTTTGGTGAGCACCACCTCCGAACCACTCACCGATTTCACAAAGAGCTCGACAATGTCTCCTTCTTGAGGAAGGGGTTCGTCGATCCACTCGTCACGCGCCGCAACGCCCGTTCGCTTTGTGCCCAGATCCACAAAAACGGATTCAGAGCCCACGCGTATCACCGGTGCAGAAACTTTCTCCGACACGACCACTCTCTGGTGGGCGAGTGGGCCACCGTCTCGAGACTCTTCCTCTTCGAGAAGGGCTGCAAACTCACTCGAGGCATCCTGGCCATCGTCGCCTGCAAAGGCGTCTTGATCGTCGTCCAGTTCCATAAAACGAAATTTTCCCATAGGTTTCCCTTTCCACGGAGGGGCGAAT
>JANQPW010000417.1 GCA_028285285.1 Silvanigrellales bacterium | reverse complement strand
CGCGAGCCGATCCACCCACAGCAATGGGCCTCCCCCGCAGCTCCGGGTGATCAAGCTGCTCAACAGAGGCAAAAAACGCATCCATATCGAGGTGAATGTAACGCTTCAAGGGCAAGGTTCTCCCAGGGCAATGCCGAGGTTCTGACACCCAGCATCTTCTCAACTCTGTATGTTCGTAACAGAGAGCACTCCCTGATTTCAACCAACAGGTTCTATGGCGTCCACAAAAATAAGCTTGCTATTTCTTACAATCTTCGCCTTCTGCGCAGTTCTTGGGCCTCCCTTCGAAGCCCATGCCAGCCGCCTTTCCAAAACGGCCGACGCCGAGCAGATCTATTCCAAGCTTCTGGCTTCATTGAAACCCCGCACTCAGTCAGCTTTCACTCCCATTCCTCACCTTCTGGTGCGAACCCATTCCCACATCAAAAGCCCAACGGGATCGGCGAGGCCTCTCTTTTCCAGAGCCAAGGGAGCCTACGACCCCATCACGAACACCCTCACGGTGCACAACCCCAGCACCATGAGTGCTGCAGAAATTCGCCACACCCTGGCCCATGAGTTGGGCCATGCTTTGGCCCTCCGACAATTGAGCCCAGCTGAGCTCTGTCGCTGGGTCTCCACCCAGCTCAGCCAATGGTCTGCCCTCGAGAGCGTTCCCTGCAACACCCTCGGAAGTCATCTGGACCCGGCACTGTTCCGGCCCCACCCCCTACGAGATGCGCCGAGCATTGTGCTCCAAAAAAACCAGGCCATTCCCAATCGCTACGCGCTGTCAAACGCCCATGAGTTTTTTGCCGAGTCCTTTGCCCACTGGATTCTCAATTCGGAACTTTCGCCGGATCTGACAACAAAAAAGAGGCCTGATCCCCACTGGATCAACCTCTTCAAGAAAATCGCTCAAAGACGAGCTCCGGCGCAGCGCCGTTCAAAGCTGCGAGCGCACCATCAGCGAGCCAAGGGCGACACAATCATTTCCACACGTCGCTCCAACTGAAGCTTCTCTTTTGGCTGCCCCTCGTTGAAGAATGCCGCCTTTTCTCCCATGGCCTGAACAACGATTTGATCGGCAGCAACACCCTGTTCCAGCAGGTAGTTGCGCACCGACTCTGCACGCTGAGACGACAAGGACTCATTCAGGGCATCAGAGCCCCGCGGATCAGCGTATCCAATCACACGCAGCTGCACCTGAGGAATTTCTTGGAGGGAGTTTGCAAGCTCCTTCAGCGCAGGCTTGTCGTGCTCGGCCAAATCATACTCACCCGTTCCAAAAAACAGTGTGGGTCCTTTCAAGGTCATTTCGCTGAGCAGCGCAAAACGTTCGCTACCACTGGCGGCTCCCGCAATTTCAGCAGCCTCAGCCTCGGCGCGAGCTTGAGTGAGGTCAAGCTGCATGTCGGCCATCTCTTGCTTGAGCATGGCAACCTGAGCACTCAGGGTGCTGATGGAGGCATTGCCGTCCAAAGTGTCGAGCTGTCCATCAAGGGCGGTCATCTCCATACGGATGGAGTTGGCCGTGCTGAGGCGCTCACGCACAGACTCAGCCGAGGTCACAGAAGGGTGAGACGACCAAACTGTGGAAGAGCGGTCTTCCTCGGGAACAGCGTTGTAGGAAGCGATGGCTGAGTCCAACTCCGCTTCGGACTGTTCAATGGACTTTGGAAAGATTTCGGCCGTTTCCAACTCTGTAGCCTTGTCCAGCTCCGCTTGGGCTTCGTGCAACGCAAGCGGTGCATCGTCGGGAAGAGTCGCACACGCGCCCAAGAACAATGAACCAACCAGTGCCGCTGCAGAAATACTACGAATGACTTTCATCGGGAGTCTCCTCTTCAATTGCTTTGTTGCTCAAACCACTTTTCATCTCAAATTGCCCGGACAGCTTTGCGCAATTGGGCTCATGTTCAAAGCAAACGGTCGCGAATCTTCCCGAAAGATAAAGTTCGTTGCACCAACAGGCCTAGAGAGCCGGATCACGTGCCACAAACTCTGAAACCAAGGTGAGAATTTCTTCCTCGGCCACGTCGGGATCCGCGGTTCCGTTATCACAGGCGAGTTTCATAACACCACTCCACGGCCGGCTCAAAAAGTTCAGGTGACCAGTTCCCGAAATTTCCTCCTGCATGAGAAGCACGGCTGGCTCAATGTGCTTCATG
>JANQPW010000411.1 GCA_028285285.1 Silvanigrellales bacterium | reverse complement strand
GTACGCGGCGTGGAGCAAGGCCCCAGCCGCATACTCGGCCCCGTTATCGGCTGAAAAGCTTCCGCTGCGATACCCCACACGACCCACGGCTGTGCTGCTCACGAGGGGGAAAAACAGAGAGCCTGATTCTTCGCTGATTTTGCCAATGTCGGGCCGTCTGCCGTCTTCACTGTTGCTCGCATCAACGACGTCTTGATCAAAGGCTTTTTGATCTCCCACGCGAGTGCCCACGATGTCTTGAAACCCGGCCCCGAACCCCGCACGGGCTTGTCCAGAAAACTCGGTGAATGTTCCTTTTTTTATCTCTTCTTCGTCTTTTTTGGAGGAAGCTGGTGCTGTGCTTTCCGCCTTTGTGCTGTTGCGCTTGCGTCGGGTTGACGGGGGGCTTGCAGGTGGAGACTTTCCATTGCTACGGCTTGATTGAATGCTCAGAAAGTCTTTGCTGCGCTCCAACATGAAGTCTTTTTTTTCTTTAAATCGAGTGGGCAGCACCACAACCTGACTCAGGGCTTTCTCCGCGCGTGCATATTGTCCCGATTGGTAGGCGAGGCTGCCAATCCAGAAGTTTGCGGCGTCGGTCTTGTCTTCAAAACGTTTTGCTTTTTCAAGGTATCGAATGAAGGAGTCATTTGGTTTCAGAGAGCTGGCACATTCTCCAAATGTGTGCACATCATCGCTGCTGGCCGAGGAAAGGGGAATGGCAGCAATGAGTTTGATGCAATCGTTGTGTCGCTTTAACTTGAGAGCTGACCCTGCGGCAATGCGCCGCACAATGAGGTTGCTGGGGTTCAGCTTGAGAGCCTGAGCGGCCGCGCGAAACGCCTGAGCATAGTCCAGCTGCGCATAGGCTTGCTCCGCTCGGAGGGTCAGGCTTGATTCTCTTCCGGTGGTGGCGCGGAGCTGACGCCCTTTTGGTGAGCCTTCGGCGCGCGCAAAGAGTGTGGTTGCTCCAACTGCCAGCTGCACAAGCACCAGAAGTGAGCTGAGTTGAGAGACGGTCACTGCGTTACTCCGTGAAAACCCGGCCTCGTCATTCGGAAACCGGGTCGAGGCCCAGCCCGAGTGCTGCCCAACCCCAGCGAAGAGGCTGACATCATTCAGCTTCGCACGAACTGTTCCAAGTTGGTAGATCCAGGTCTCTGACGGCACGGATTGCACTTTTGCCCCGCGGAAGAAAACGCAGCTGGGACAGCGGCCAAATTGCCCGAAGTAATGGCAAGCTACGTTTCACAACAAGCCCCGAGTGGCAAAGGGCAATCATGGGTAGGGGAAAATCTTTGAACTGGCGAACAGCTGCTTGTGCAAAGTGTGGAACCGTCAATTCGTAGACAGCGGTGAAGTGAAGAAGCCCCTCCGCTGCCTCCTGGCAAAGAGATTCGGAAAGACCACCAGAGGTTCCCACGACGACAACTCTTTTGAAAGCGGTTTCCTCACTCCCCACCCCCTCGCCACAACTTTTCTGGCGCCAGTGCGGAACATGTCGATCGAGACAGGCTTCGAGTCCAGGGGCAGAAGCAACTTCTCGCAATGGGAGAGCCCTTTCGGTATCAAACTCTTGGGAAGGTAAGGTTTGCTTGATCAGAGAGTGTGTTTCCTTTCCCACAGCGGCAAGGGCTATCTTGTGGGAGCTCATGTGCTGCAACAGTTGAGGGCGAGAGAGGAGGCAGTTCCAAGCCCGGCTGCTTGTGATCACGCAGAGTTTCACACGACCTTGTTGGAGTATGGCTTTGAGGTCGTCAAGCCCCGCCGAGAGGGCTTGCGCTTGAAGCACGGGCACCACGTGTGGCTCAACCCGAGAAAGTCCGTTCTTTTGCAAAAAAGCTCTCACCGAGTCATTTTCGGCGGGAAGGGCTTGTGAGCGCTCCCAAAGGGGATCCACCACTCGCAGTGAGAGCAAAGTTTGCCTAGGAGGTTGAGGGGGCGTTGGCTTTGACATCTTTCATGTGTCCCATTTGGCTCAGGTGCTGAATGAGGGGCTGGGTGATCAAGGTGTCTTGTTGCACCTGGGTAAAAGCGGAAGCGAAGGTGGTGACCTCCTTGTTGAGCAAGCAGGCTTGTATTCGCCCGATCACCTCCTTCAACCACGGGGTTTCGAGGCTCAGGGACGATTGATTGTGGCTGCTGGCTTGTGCGTCGGGGGCTGTGAAAACACCGAGTGTGCCAGACTCCTGAGATTGATGGATGCCAATCACG
>JANQPW010000819.1 GCA_028285285.1 Silvanigrellales bacterium | reverse complement strand
TCCAAACAGACGTGTTGCGATTGGAAAATGCCCTGTCTCGTTCTGACAAGCTGACCGAACTCCCTCATCAGCTCCGGCTCAGTAGCGAAACACATCTTTTGGCAGAGGCTCTCGGTGAGGATCTCCCTCGGTTGTTGAAGTTGGCTGTTTCCGGCAGGGAATTGCAGTTGGATTTCTCGACGTGTCAGGTGGTCGTTCCCTTTTGCCTCTTCGATAAGGTTGTGGGGCTCTGGGTTGCCGAACTGAAAGACATTTCCGAAACCGACACAGACCGGTTGTGCCAGGGAACCGAGCTGTTGCTCGACAAACTGCGGCGTGAGATCCTCAAAGGCAGATTGAGCGAACTGCGAACACGTGTTGACTCATCTGTTTCATGAAACTCTGAGCGATCAGAAAGGTGTGTTTCTATGCCCAAGTCAAAGGAAAGTTGCAGAAACCAGCTCCTCAAAGCAGCCGGTTTGCAAGTGAGCGATTTGCAGCCCTGCAATGGAAAGGGTGTGCGCATAGCTGTTCTCGATAGCGGTGTGAACCCTGAGTTCCCTTTGATTGCCGGCAGCAAGGGCACGTTTCATCTTTGTGAAGAGCGTGGAGTTGGGCTTGAGGTGTCGGCCCTTGACAGGGAAGAGAACTCCGACACGAGTGGTCATGGGAGCTGTGTGCAGTCTTGTGTTTTGAAGGTGGCTCCAGAAGCCACCGTGGATCACTACCGGATCCTTGATGAGTTCAACAACTGTTCTAGCCGCCTGCTCTGCTTGGTTCTCGATCATGTGCTGGAGAAAGGCTACGACCTGATCAACCTCAGCTTGGGCACGCGAAATGAGGCGCTGGTGGCCTGGCTGGTCTCGATCATGAAGCGGGCATATGAGCAGAACATCGCCATCGTGGCTGCCTCAAGCAACATTGGCAACTCTCTTTTCCCAGGCCGCTTCACCTATTGTGTGAGTGTGGCTGGGGTTTCAGGCGTTGAAGACAACTCCGTGCGCTACCGATCGCGAGATGTGATCGAGTTTGGTGGGCATGGAGTCAACGTTGCCGTTCCTGTTTCCGAAGAACGGGAGGTGCTGGTCACGGGCTCGAGTTACGCCAGCGGCCACGTCACTGGGGTTTGTGCCCGCGTCTTGGAAAAACTCGGTCCGCTGGATCCCCTAGCTCTGAAGGTGGCCTTGAGAGCCATTGCTGAAGAAGAGACCGCTCAGGCCAGTTAACGCAAACGGCCATTCAAAAAGGTCTCACTCACCTTGGCCGAGGGAGAACCCAAGTTTGCCATCAAAGGTGTAGAGGTGCTCGGTTTTGATGAAATCAATGCCGGCCTCTGCAAGGCGGCTGGTGAGCTCAGTAATGGTCCTGTGAGTGACGGGGTTTCCACTTTCGTTTTCTTTGAAGCGGCAACGCCAGTGATCCACACAAAAGGTGTCGGGGTGTCCATTGGGCCACACTTTGAGGCCACGGTTTGAAATGAGTGTGAGCTTGAGCTGATCACCTTGAAGCTCCGCCAATCGCTTGCCGAGCTCATCGCCATTGATTTTGGGATCGTCCACAAACACATCCACGCCAATCAAAGTTTTCTGGGGGGTTGGCCGTGCAGCGAGAGGAGGCAGCTTCATGGGTTTGGCACTGCCAAAGTCAACAACCTTGATGCCCTTCGGCTTTTGACCCAGACGCTCAATCACGGCATCAGCGAACTCCTGTGTTCCCACAAGCTTGTTGCTCTGTTCACCGCGGTAAATGTCGGCAGTGTGAAGGCCATCTTCAAGGGTTACCGACCAAGCGTTCTG
>JANQPW010000395.1 GCA_028285285.1 Silvanigrellales bacterium | reverse complement strand
CTGCCACCCACGGCACTCACCACATCTTGCAAGAGAGTGGTGAGAAGATCCGACTTGGTTGACCCTGTGTAGCCCGAACGTGCAATTCCCAGAGAAATCGATTCGGCTAGCTTCTCCAAGCGCGCCGCTTTTTCGCTCGATGTTGCTCCCGAGTTCAAAATGCTGTCGGTGGTGTCTTTGACCAGCTTCTTCAAGACTCCATCAACGATTCCTGCATCAAGTTTCTGAGCCGACTCCGCAATAATGCGCGTGACAAGCGAGTCGGCAACACTGCTTGGAGCCGACCCTAAACCTGAAACCACAGTCATACTCGCTGTTGTGAACGCCGCAAGGTAGCTCTCTTTGTTGGCAGCATCTGCACCTGACAGTTTTGAAATCTCTTGAATAGCCTTGGCAGCCAGATGATCAACGAAGGAGTTGAGGTCTTCGCCATTTGTCTGCGCGGAAGTGATCAGTGAACCCGCCACAACACCAAAGAACAATTCTCTCTTGTCTTGAGCAAGCCGATCACCACTGTCACGCAGGGCTTTAAACGCTCCCTCTAGGAAACCCCCGCTGAGCTGAAGTGCATTTGAGGTCACGAGATTCAACGATGCAGAAGTTGATGAACCTGTTTTGTGAGCGGAAGAACGTCCTGCGGCAGCAACTCGATCTGCATCTTCGGGTGAAGAACCCGCGGCAACGAGGTCGTCGAATGACTGTCTGTAGAGAAGATCCACAAACTTGGCGTCTTTAGCAGAAAGCACTCCGGCGTCTTCAGAATCACTAGCAGGGGTACCTGAGTTGACCTCTCCCGCTGGTGTCGTCTTCGAAATTTGTGCACCACAAGCAGCCGTTCCCACTACAAAAAGGAGGCTCATGGCTCCCAACGTTGACCTTGCTAAATGCTTCATTGCAACAACCCTTCATATTCGTTTCCTGGTATGCAATCGGTCGGCGGCTGAGGCAGAATGAGAGAAATTATTCTTAGCTGAAAAATTGGGAAGTTATATCGATTCTGACACCTCGAGGAGCTTGTCCTTTTTTGCTCGACATCAGGGCTCAAATCATCATAGAATAACCACACCAACTCTGAGCAAAGCCGCTCCCCGAAACGAAAAGGGAGAAATATGTCGAAGCTGCACTTCTCCAGTATTAGTTCCTTTTACCCCTTCTACCTCTCACAACACAGAACGGTAGGTTGTCGCCTCCTGCACTTTGTGGGCACAACCCTGGCTATTCTTACGTTTTTTGCCTCTGTGTTCACTCTGCGCTTCGAGTGGATCCCGCTGGCCCTTTTTTTTGGATATGGCTTCGCTTGGATCGGCCACTTCTTTGTTGAAAAGAATCGTCCCGCAACCTTCCAGTTCTTTCTCTACAGTTTGATCTGTGACTTCATCATGTACTTTGATATTTGGACCGGAAAAATCAGCCAACGAATGCAACAAGAGAACACCCAGATCGAGTACTGGGAGAAAATTTCGTCGACAAATCAGCAACCAGAGTCTTAAGAATCAGTGCGTGGATAAGCCGTTTTTTGAGATCGCCTTTAGACAAAGCACCAACCTTCACCACGATAAGTCGGCACCTCACCAACAACCTTGCCCTGCTGCACCATCACGATTGAAGTGAATCTCTCACAGAGTTCACCAGCTTTGGCATGACGAAAAAAAACAGGATCGCCCACCTGAAGGTCGAAGGCTGAACGAATTGGAGTTTGAACCTCGCCCGCGCCTTCTAAGGGCAATAGCGCTCCGTCAGGTGGGTGAAAAACAACCGGAGAACGATCGAAGCCTGTTGCGCCTGAGGCAATATACCCACCTCCATGGCACGTGAAGATACCCTGCTCAGGCTTTCGGGTAACTGGCAGCGCAAACCCAACCGCTGGCTGCACAGAAAAGAGTTGATAGTGATCAAAAAGTGCAGGCCCGTAGAGGCCAGAGCCAGCTGTGAGTTCGGTAATACTCTTATCGGTTGCACTGTCTTCAAGGCTTCCCGTGCCTCCCGCATTCACGAAGCTGAGTTTCCCAAACCTTTCTTCCAAGGCCGCAACAACCGCCTGGCGCCTGGACTTCACACGTGGCATTGAGAGCTTCTTCAACAAGCGAATCAAAAGGCTCTTTAAAGGTTGACCTGGGAGCCTATCGGCAACGCCGGCAATCTGCGCTTCATAGCCCATCAGGCCATCCAAACGCAGCCAGGGCGCACTCGCTATGTGTTCGGCAAGGCGAACAGCGCTCCCAACATCTCGCAATGCAGAGCGTTGAACCCCAAAATGCATGAATGGGAAACGAGTGGATAAGTCGAGATCCAAAGCCACTCTCAAAATCTTCCCATGTGCCTGACCGATGCTGTTCAAAAGCTCAACATGCTCCTTCAAGTCGACCATATAGCAGAT
>JANQPW010000375.1 GCA_028285285.1 Silvanigrellales bacterium | reverse complement strand
GAAGCCTCCCCGCCAGTGTCAGCCCTCGTCGACGTCACGTTTAGAAGAAGCCCATGTGGGCTACTCTTCACCAACCCAATTCAGGTTTCGTGGGTTGCAGCCGCAGTTTTTGCAAACGGCGTTTCGGTGTCACGAGTTCCGCACTCAGGCTGATGCCTTTGGTCACACGAGGGTTTTGTGCGGCGGAACAGACGCTATGCTGGATGTGATTGCTGCTCCTTACGACTTGGCAGCGATCCAAGTTTTGGCACGGCAAACGCCGGGTGTGTTTTTTTCCACACTTTTTTTTGAGGAGCGTTTGAAGTCGTTTAGTCGTGGCGGGGCACTTCTTTTTGCCACAGCAGAGCTGGGGCGAGAGCTACTGCGGCTCTGGACCGAGGAGACTTCCCTCGC
The DNA here is from genome assembly GCA_028285285.1 of Silvanigrellales bacterium. Classification (GTDB taxonomy): domain Bacteria; phylum Bdellovibrionota_B; class Oligoflexia; order Silvanigrellales; family Silvanigrellaceae; genus JANQPW01. Next base: position 2,229 of record JANQPW010000375.1, on the reverse strand, counting down.
GTCAGGCCACGCCCCTTCAGAGCTGCTGCTCGAACCCCACGTGAAAGACTGGGCTGCAGTGTTCCACCGATTGTGTTGTGGTGCTCTCTGGCGTCGCCTTCAGGAAGGTTGGGAAGGTTCTGGTCCAGATTGTTTGGAAGCGCAAAGTGTGGAGAGCGTGGGTTTCCATTGGGAGCTTGGATCGGGCTCTGAAAGATCTCGGACCCACACCCATGGAACTCAAAGCTTTGTGGCTCATTTCGGAGTGGTTGTTGAGGGCGTGAGGCACCTCTTTTCGAAGAGGGGTCCGGTGTCTTTGCCCGAGTGGGAGGCCTTCATTGTGGAATCATTGAGCAAGGCCAGCAAAGGGGGGGCTTCTGCTGGTGCTGATACCACAACAGATGCCTTTGTGCTTCCTGAGTTTTGGTGGGAGACACCCGAACAACGGCTCGAGTGGCAGGCCTCTGTTGAAAAGTGTCGCGAAGAGTCTTTTCCAGCACTTCTGGAAAAGTTGTGGTCTTCCGCGAAAAGAGAATCTGATTTTCCTTCCAGCTGTGTCCACCTGCAGCTCGATTTCTTTGAGGAGCGATGTGTGGACAGTGTGGGGGGTGACACGTTGAGGCATGGAGTTCGAGCGTCTGCGCGATTTGTGAAGAGCTTGGCTCCAACCGAAGAAACAGGTGCAGATCAAATCACTTCATGGGAGCGCTCCACGTCTTTTGGGGGCAAGGAAGGCCTTGTGCCTCCCCTAGAGCTTGTTGACCAGCTCTTCAAGGATATGTGCGCTGCTAGAAAGGGCAAAATTGAATGAAACGGAAGAGGTCGTCGGAACTGCTTTCTTACTCATGGAATGTGAACGGGCTCCGTTCTTGCCTGAAGAAAGGTTTTTTGGACTGGCTCGAGGAATGCGATGGTGACGTGATCATGCTTCAAGAAACGCGCGCCTTTGAAAAAGATCTGCCGCTCGATGCCATCAGGGAGGCGGGGTACCTTGCGGCCTTCAATCCGGCAGAAAAGGCTGGTTACAGCGGCGTTGCAAGTTTTGTTCATCGTCGGGTGGCAAAGAAAGCTGATTCTTTGAATTGGGTCCATGGCTTTGGCAAGAAGGAGTTTGATTGCGAGGGGAGGTGGCTGGAGGCTCATCTTCCCGAGCACAGTGTGGCCTACATCAGCGCTTATTTTCCAAACAGTCAAAGAGAAGGAGTTCGGCTGCCCTACAAATTGGGCTTTTGCAAGGCAGCACTTGCTCGCATGAGAGAGTTACGTCGCGAAGGAACTCGGGTGGTTCTCGCTGGAGATCTCAACATTGCCCATGAAGAACGCGACTTGGCGAATCCAAAGACAAACCAAAAAAATGCCGGCTTTCTGCCAGAGGAGAGAGCTTGGTTCACGTCGCTTCTGAAAGCGGGCTACGTCGACACTTTTCGGATGTTTGAGTCTGGAAATGGCCATTATACCTGGTGGAGCCAGCGCGCTGGAGTGCGCGAAAGAAACATTGGTTGGCGGATTGACTATCATGTGATCAGTGAAGATTTGGAGACTGGGGTGATCGACTCTAGAATCATACCTGAGCAGATGGGTTCGGACCATTGCCCCATTGCATTGCGCGTGCATCGTTGAGAGAGGTGAACAAACAAGGTGATCAAAAAAATCTTCTTAATGATGTTGATGGTGGCTTCGATCGGGGCCTCGCTCGGCCTTTTTGCCACGGGTTATGTTGTCTATGATGTGTTTTTAGGAGACTACTCGCACCTCAAGCGTGAGAAGATTCTCGAAATTTTGTCGAAAGAGTCCGTTGTGCTCTTTGACGATGGTCTCACGCAAGTGGGGAGTTTGTTTGGTGAAGAGCACCGGCAGTATGTTTCCATCCATGATGTTCCCGATCATGTAAAAAACGCTGTGATTTCTTCAGAAGACGGCTCCTTTTACAACCACCTTGGCGTTGACTTTGTGAGCACTTCTCGTGCCCTCATGCGGAACATCATGTACCGCAGGCGAGAGGGAGGCTCCACCATCACTCAGCAAACGGTGAAGAATCTCTATGGTCGGCCCGTCACGAACCTTCGAGCAAAATACTTTGAAGCCATCAACGCTTTCAAGATGGAGCGAGTGTATTCCAAGGCGGAAATTTTGGAATTTTACCTGAACCAATTTCATGTGATTGGGAATGGTCGAGGAGTGGGTGTCGCGGCCCGTTACTACTTCAGTAAAGACGTGCAAGACCTCAGTCTTGTGGAGAGCGCTTTCATT
>JANQPW010000374.1 GCA_028285285.1 Silvanigrellales bacterium | reverse complement strand
AGCTCGTCGGAAGGGCGGGTGTAGAAACCGGACTTCTTGGTTCGCAGACTTTGGCAATGGGGGCAGTTCATGCAAGCTTTCCTCCTCTTTGAGAAGGGGTCACTTTGCCTGCGGGAGACGAACAAACAACGGGTGTGCGGAAACTGCACAGCCGAGGGAGTCATTTGTTCAGAAGGAGAACAGATGACGCCTGTTTTGAGGTCAGCGCGAGCGGCACTGTGGAAAACTGCACAACAGACGACTTCCCCTGCACAGACAACGGCTCGGCCTCCGGTGGAATCGGCGGCGGTCACTTTGTTTCGGTGCCAGCCACTGCTCCAGCCATGAGCCTGAACTGGTACACGTTCAAGCATGGTTGTGACGCTCGCACCGCCATTCTCGAAGCAGATGACCCAGCCTGGGCCGACGATACCTTGCTGCCTGGCGACACCAGCGGAAGAAGAGTTCACCTTGCAACGGGAATGGAATGGATGGTCGCTGCTTTTGGCACCCCAGACGCTGCCGGAAATCCATTTTGCAACATTGAGACAGGGTTCTGGGCTCCAGCGCTTGGCGCCGCAGATGGCACGAGTGACTCCACGGAAAGCTGCATGTCACGCTATGGCACGCGAAATCAAATTGGAACGGCCTGGGAGTACACCAACGAAATGGCCCACAACGGTGCTGTCTACAACTTCTGGAGTGAAGCTGCAGATGGAGTCAGCATTGGTATTCCTGGTACCTGGGCATTTTCAACATCCGTTGCGAAGACCTGGAGCTTTTTGTTCCACTTCCCCTTGTCAACCGGAAGCCAAAGCTCACCTGAGGAGAGTTTTCACCACGCCGACTACCTCACACGACCCGGAACGGCGATATCGAGTCAGGGAGCCGAAAGCATTGTGGGGGCCAGGGGAGCATCTTGGAGCAATGATCTCTTCGCGGGGAGATTCGCCCTGAATTTCAACGCAAACCCAACAACGGGAGCAATGGGTTACACCGGACGCTGTGCCTTGGCAGCACCCTAACCAAAACGCTGAAAAAGCTCTGAGACCGAAGCAAGTAAAAACTCATCTCGCCGGTGAGATGCGGCAAAAGAGAATCCAACAGACGCCCCGTTCACTTTTACAAGGGGGAGAGTGACCTCAGGAAGCGCCGCAACGCTCGAAAAACACGTCACACTCATTGTTCGCATATAGTAGTCCATATTCCGCTCTTTCTCATCCAACTCGCCAATGAACGGAGCAACCCTTGGAACCGTAGGGAAGCAAACAAGGTCATCAGGACCCACAAAATCGGCAACCTTGTGAAACATCTTTTCACGCAGACTCAAAGCACGACTGAGGCTCGAACGGTCAAAACTCTTGAAGTGTTTCATTGACTCAGAAACCCGAGGGCTCATTTGAGGCCTTTTGTCTTCTATCCATGCACCAACGGCATTCCAGATTTCCGAGCACTGCAGTGGCGAGAATATCTCCCTTCTCCAAGATTCAAGGTCAGTCTTTTCACCCACAATTTCAGACAAAGAAACGGGCTCAATTACCACTGAGCTCCTCTTTGCAAGACCTGATATCTCCTTTTCGAGTGCGATACTGATTTCTCTGGACGCCAAAGAAAACGCGTCCTTTAACAGATAAATCCGGCCAATCGAGGCTGTTCCCCTTTCGCAGCTGGACAAAAGAACTTTGGCTACTCTTTCCAAAGTCTTCAAATCACAAGCGAGTACCCCCACAGTGCTGGAACTGGGGGCAAACGGTAAAACCCCCGATTCAGAAATTCTGTGAAGCGAAGGCCTCAAACCAAAAACACCACAATTGCTCCCCGGCACTCGAATGGAACCTGCACTGTCGGTACCCAGAGCAAAGTCAACTAACCCACAGGCCACCGCTGAAGCCGAGCCACTCGACGATCCTCCGGGAACACGGTCGGGAGTGATCGGATTCAGAGGGGTACCAAAGTACAAATTCTCGCCATCAAGACTGCAGGTGAGCTCGTCGGAGATCGTTTTCCCAACACACGTTGCACCCGCACTCAACAGCTGCTCAACGCAAGTCGCGTGGTTTGTGGCTGGTGAGTGAGACTCAAGCCAAGACGTGCTTCCAAACGAAGTTGCGAACCCGCCAACATCGATATTGTCTTTGACTGCAAAACTCAGATCTCTGAGTTCTCCCGAATTTCTCGGCTTGATTTCGAATGTGTTCACAAATGCTTTTGAAGATTCGATGCTATGACTACTCATTTTCTCCTTCCATCTTTCAAACAAAGGGAGGCATCCACACTTCCTAGCACAAGAACTCGAGTTCTGAGACTGCGGCAGGCTCTGACCATATGGGGGCCGAAGCAGCCCCAAAAACCAGGTTTGTTGGCGAATCCCACCACAAACATAACACCCTGTAATAGATATATTTTCACTGAACACCCTCAGTCTTTTGACCCAGACGCCGAAGGAGTTCATGCGCTTGCAGCAGCGCGATAACTCTCTCAGATGAAGGGGTTAGATGGGAAGGAACTCATTGTGAGCTGGACTCAAACCAACAAACTCCAATTTTCGGTTGGTGCTCTGATACTAGGGGCCCTCACCCCAGGGTGTGGATTTTTCGATCCCTTTTTCACCAATCAAGCTTCAGATGAAAACCCTCAGCGAGAGGTTCGATTCAAGCTGCCCTCCCACGCGTCAGGATCTCTTTCACTGACTTCTGCAAATGGGAATGTCCAGTACGACCACTTTATTTTGAGTTATGAGGTTATCCAAGCCGATGGCACAAAACTAGCTGAGAGTCTCGACGTTTCTGTGAGTTCGCACGCCATCTCGGTACCTAACGAAGACATCACCCTTCGATTCTTCTATGCCGGAATTGAGCACCCGTCAAAAGAAAGCAAGACGGAGTTTTGTTCGAAAGCCTTTGCGCAAGAAAAGTCTCCAAAATTTTTCAGATCGGAAGTGGTGCAAGAAGTCAGGATTTCTCTGACCGCTGACGAGCCCATCGATATTGTTTTTCCAGAGCTTTCTGAGGTTGAGACCCGAACCGTCGCACTGCAGTATCCGAAATCAGCAGATGGTCAACCAGACCTTCGTGTCGGATTCAAGGACCCTATCACCGGTGAACTCCTCAACCCGAGCAACAGGGGATGCGGAGCGGAACCACTCTCGTTGCTACTAGCAAACGGAACAGCGGCAACTCTGACGCTTCCTGTGTTTGGAGAGGCAACAGACGCGCCGTTGCAGGCGGCCCCAACCGACTCGGAAGTGCCGACAATAGCATGGCCTGAAACTGATTCGACAGGTCAGCCTCTTGATTGGAAGAGTGGCCTCATTGCTTTTGTTGTAGACAACTCAATGCAATCGGTAACCCCAGTCGACCTCGAAACAAGCGATTTCGATTCAGACGGAGTGTCTGACTCCGCGGAGCTCGCAGCTGGAACAGACCCATGGCAAGCCAACGAACCCACCACAAAGCAAAGCACTGATCCTGGGTCGAGCCCGGAAGAAACCGAACCGAGTGCCAAGGAATCTGAAGTGGATACTGAGGCACCCCAGTTTTCAAGCCAACTTGCGGTTCGAAGTGTGGGCGCATCAAGCGTGGTATTAGAGTGGGGCCTAGCCTCTGACAACATGACAGACACCTCTCAGTTGACTTACACGATTGGGCGGTCCAGCTCAGAAGACAAAGTTGATTCCGTCGATGAGATTCTTGCACTCAAAGACAGCGATCGCTTCCTTGAGGCGCCGGTGTCTGTTGGCGAGTACGGATTTTATGGGCTCACACAAGAAACCGCATACTCATTTGGACTGGTTGTTGTAGACGAAAGTGGAAATGCGAGCTTTGGCGGCGTCGTTTCCGCAACCACACTCGACGTTCAAGCGCCGGTTGCGGTTCTTAGCGGAGCACCCTCAGGCACAATGAGTGCCACGACTTCGGGAACGATCGCTGTGTCCGTTACGGGCGATGACGTGAGCCATTACAGATACAAGTTTGGCGTCTCGGAAGACTGCTCCGATTCGGCAAGCTACTCCAGCGAAGTTTCTGCGGCCACATCAATTTCGATCAGCCATGCAGACCTTCCCGAAGGAAACCTGACTCTTTGTGTTGTCGCGAGAGATTCCTCTCTCAACTGGCAAAGCTTTGCTTCCGCCACAACAGCCTCGTGGGTTGTTGACAATACCGCTCCGGTAGCAATCATCTCCGGCGCGCCCGCAGGCTCTTCAAACATCATTTCTTTGGCTGTGAATATTTCGGGCTCCGACGTCGTGAGCTACATCTCTAAAATAGGCGACACCGTTTCCGACTGCTCCGCCGATTCTGGCTATTCAGCATCACAACTGGTTTCGGCACCCATCGCCACCAATATTTCAGCGCGCGCAGAAGGAGCTGTCGCGCTCTGTGTGCGCGGCATTGACTCCGTGGGAAATGTCCAAGCAGCCGCATCTGCGACCAGTACCTCCTGGACCAAAGACACAACTCCTCCCACTGCCTCCGTTACTGGGCAGCCCAGCGGAACTTCAAACCTCACCAACTTCAACATCACCGTTTCAAGCTCAGATGTCAGCTCCTTTCGCTACAAGACAACAAGTGTCTCTAGTGATTGCCTTGCAGAGTCGGGTTACAGCGCAGAGTTGAGCAACAGCGGCTCCACGGGCGTTGACATCTCCGCTTTGGCGGATGGAACGGTGTATCTGTGCCTCGTGGGCAAAGACGTAGTTGGAAACTGGCAGTCCTTTTCCAGTGCAACGAGTGAATCTTGGACCAAAGACACTGCCGCTCCCACGGCTCTGCTCGCAGGGCAACCAACGGCGACAAACACCACAACAACCCTTGGCATTTCCGTTTCGGGGGCAGACGTCACGCACTACAGACACAAAGTGGGTGCAGGAGCGGCCGACTGCACGAACTCCTCTGGATACTCCTCCGAAACGAGCACCTCAACGACCATCACCGATGACATTTCGGGGCTCGCAGATGGCAGTGTTTGGATCTGTGTTGTGGGCCGAGACAACTTTGGAAACTGGCAAGATTTCTCTGCCGCAACGAGTGCCACATGGACAAAAGACACGACAGCTCCTCCAGCACCAACACTTTCACTCATTCCAACAAATGGTCTTGATGAGCTAGGCGTTCGAATCGATTACCCCACCGATGTCGCCGATATCGCGAGTGTGAGCCTTCGCCGCAACACCGCAGGAACTATTGCAGACTGCACTGCAGGAGCCTTACTGGCTGTGTGGGGCTCAACATTTGTGGATCTCGACTACACAGACACAGGCGCTGAATACGGCACGACCTATAGCTACATCGTTTGCGTCACCGACGGGGTCGGCCTCGAGTCTTCGGTTAAACTAGAAGGGGTCATCGCAGGAAATCATCGAATCTTTGTCACCAGTGAAACCCATACTGGAGATTTCACCTCAACTTACGACTCTCAAACCTTTTCTCACGGCCTTATTGGTGCCGACTACCGCTGCCAAAAACTGGCAAACGATGCTGGCCTTGGGGGCTACTGGCGGGCTGTGGTCGGAGACAAAGAAAGCGGTGCGGCGCGTCGACTCCACATGACGCGACCCATCTATGATATCGACCTTGGCACCAAGGTTGCTGACGACGAAACCGACTTTTGGGATGGGAGCTTTGACGCCGGGTTTGACAAAGACGAAACCGGCGCAGTTGTGAGCGACACTAAAGTGTGGACGGGAAGTGGTAACTTCGGCAGCATCACAACAGAATACAATTGCAATAACTGGAGCTCTGCTTCGTCGACCCACAACGCATGGGTTGGAAACTCCGACGACGTCTCAAATGCCTTCAGCAAGTTTTCCACCAACTGCGACCAAACCCGAGCCCTGATGTGCGTGAATCAATCTGCACCACATCTCGAGAGCGTTACCCTAGAACAGCACCCAACCATCACGGGTGACATGCGACTGACCATAGACTTCACCACAACAGGGTCGGCCCTTTCAAACAGTTTTGGTAAGGTCATGATTCAATACTCAAACTCCACCGGGGTCTCTGATGCCTGCTCTTTGCTCGGAGGAGATTCCAGACACTCAATTGGCAGCACAGGAGGGGGAGACGACCAGGACTTCCCAGCTGATGGCGGAACTATCGTCTACGACAAAGACCTTACCCCCGGAACCTTAGCGGCATTTCGCGTCTGTGTTTACGACAAAAATGACAACCCTTTGTATTCCTACAGCTGGGACGGTCTGCACTCAAATCTTGGGCATCGTCTTCTCTTCATCACCCCCGCGAGCTACAGCGGAAATCTTGGTGGGATCGATGGAGCCGACCAAACATGCGCAACACTAGCCAGTGCCAACTCTCTTCCCGCAAACTCTTGGAAGGCTGTCCTTTCAACCACCACAGAAGATGCAAAAGATCGGCTCTCGATTGGAGCTTCGGAGGTTATCAAAAACGTGAACGACACAACCTTAGCCACAGGCGAGGTCGACTTTTTCGACGGGGTGCTCGGCGGATCTAAAATTGTTCGACTTCCCGACAACACCATTGTCTCAGGTGGAGCCGATGAGGCCTTCACCGCAACCACCAATGCCGGAATCTATGCAGGCACCGGCGACTGCTCCGCCTGGACATCGACCTCAGGCAGCGTTCGATTTGGTCAACCAACCTGGGAAAATTACTCAAGCTGGATCAACCGGAACACAACCTTTTGCAGCAATACGAATCGCCACTTTTACTGCATGAGTGTTGAATAAAACTACTTTTGTGGCAGCTCAATCCGAATTTCCCGCTTCTTGGGTCGTCTCTTTAACTCGCTCCCTCCCTCTTCTTTAATTGTTTCTTTAAGGGTAGAAGACGAGCCCTCCAGAAACTCATTAATAGAAGAAGCTCCCTGAATTTCCACCTCCGGTGCGCGGTCTGTGCCTGGCTCGCCAGAACCACTGGTTTGGGAAGGACCTTCCCCACCAACAGGCACTCCGCCCTCACCATCGGCTCCTGACGAACCAGCGCCCGTCAATTCACTGGGGCGAATGGGCTTTGCTCCAGTGCGACGAGGAGAGCGCTCTTCTCCAGCTTTCTGGGGATCGGGGAGCGCGTCCGCGGGTCGCGCTTGAACCGTCGCATTACTCCCGCGGAGCTCTTCAATGCGTGACTTTTTGCCGCGCTTCGTTTGGGAAGGAGAGCCGGAACTGGGCTTCTTATCGGGGTTCTTGGGTTGTTTCTTCTCTTCTGACGGCTGACCTTGATTTCCACTGCTGTCATCACCTGCCTCCGGAAGCTTTTCAATCGTCGAATTTTGCTGGGCTGTGTCCACTGGCACCTTCAGGGCCGATTCGGCTTCTCCAAGCTCGTTGATCCGTTTTGGGTCAAAGCGATTAGGAGGAGTTGGTGAATCATTGTTTTTAACAAGTGACATAAAACCTGCTTGGAGGTTGATTGGTTTTGCTGAGCCAAATAAATTTGAGAAGGAGACTTTACCGCTTAAAACAAACAAAAGAGTCTCTGCCTTGCTCGTGAGCCTCACAAAGCCGCTGGTTCCTCGAACACCCATCACAGCATTGGGAGTCTTAATGGTCACACTCGGTTTCTCTGATCGGGGTTTTGTGAAAAAGTGAAGTTTTCCCTTAATAAGATTCTTAACTGACTCAAGTTTCCCCTTACGAAACCCTTGCTTCTCAAGATGAATCTCTGACCCTGACATGACGGTCAAGCTTTCGTTACCTTCGAGAAGGAGTCGTGCAAAGGACTTCGGCCCGGTCACAACCCGATCTTGTTCAAACACAGTCATTCCTTTTTTGGCAGAGATTCTCGAATTTCCCCTGATAACCGTCACTTTTCCAACCATTGCGGCAAATCGACCAATTGGTCTCGCCTTCTTGGCCTTGTTATCAGAAACCCCGGCCTTTTTGTTGGTATTTGCCATTGCAGCTAAAAAGAACCGGCCATCCGTTCTCTCCCCTGTCAAATTCAAATCACTTTCTGCAGGAAGCGAGCTGCAAAGAAGCAAAAACCCAACTATCTTTAGTAACGTCAAGAGGTTCATTAAAACTCCCAAATTCTACAAACCACCGAACATGATCAATTCTAGGGGAGAAACCGCATCAGCTTTCTAGGAAGACTCAGTTTCTTGACATTCATTGCAGCACTCCATTCCACTCCAGTAATGGCGCAGAAATCGGCAGACACACCAAGTGACACCCCGGTTGCTGGAAACCACTGGGAGATTTGGACCGAGGGACTTGGAAAAAAGGTTCAGCTCAAAAACCGATTGGGAGATCAAAATAGAGTTCTTGACAACTCGGGGAAACGCGCTCAGCGAGTGAAAGTTCAGCGCGATCGGTCGCGTTCACTTGTGACCCGCAAAGGAATTCGCATTTGGGCCAGTCGCAAACACGCATGGAATATAAGACTCGACCGGCAATCCAAGCTCCGCCTTGAGGTTGAAGGAGAGCTTGATGTCATTCAACTCATTCAAGGTTCCATGAGATTTTCCAGTTTCGGGAGTATTTCGAAGGGCGATGGAACGAGAAGGTATGCCTCTTCCCATATGATCGTTGGAAAGGGCTACACCATAGTTCCGGAAGAGAGATCACACATTGTTGTTGAGTCTTACCAAAGATCAAGTCGTGTTGTGGTGCTTTCAGGGCAAATCCTCCTCGAAGACCTGAACTCTGGTGAGGTTTATCCCATGTCTTCAGGTCAAATTTGGAAGCCAGGAGAGAGTGCTGTGCAAGCTTCAAAGAAGCTCCCAAACAAGCTCATGAAAAGCGAGCAGAAGAATCTCCGAAAACTCTACGCCCGTGAGCTCCAGGATCTCAAGCAGAATTTCCTTCCCGAATGGAACGAGCAGGAGATCGGATCCGACAAGAAAAAAGCTCTTTCTCCGCAAAAAGATGAGCTGATGTCACAGCTCTTGAAAGACGGACAAGCCGTTGAGGCACTCTTTTTGGCAAGCGCATTCACCGAAGAGACAGCCTGGTCACATGGCATCTGTGGATCCGGTTTTGCCAAGAGGGCTCTCCTCAAACAAAAAGAATCTCTCAAGATATGGAAAGATCAACTGCAAAAAGATCGGGATGCCGTGCTCTGCAGGTTGGGCCTTGCGGAAGATGCTCTCTCAAAAGGGAAATTCTCAGTTGGCCAAAGCCTGCTCCGCCGAGCTCCATCCGGATGGCTCCGACACCAAGGGCCCTTTTCGGGGCGCTCCGACGCACTTCGCGCACTTGCGGCCACTGGACTCAAGAACAACACGAGCACACTGCGATATGCCACCCGCGCTTTATGGGACGCAAACCTCAGACAAGATCGAAGAAACGCAATGAGGCAGGTGCTCAATGAGCTTAAAACAGAAAAAAGATTGAGCCAACTCTACTTTTTAGCCTACCAGTACGACGGCAACCCCCTCTTTCTTCCGGAAAACGAAGTTCCGCCAGAATACTCAGGGACAGCAGCACAACGCGTTCTGGGCGGAGCTCGAATTGGTTACTTTCTCCATGGCTCCTACCCTCACAGAGGTGAACTAGGGATTGATGCAACGGCGGCCGTCCACACAGAAAGCCGCTTTTCAAACATCGACTTTTCGCTCTTTGGCCTCGAGTACAGAAAACACCTTGGTGACAAAAGCTTTGTGAACTCAGTTCCGGTGCGCTTCGAAATGCAGCTGCTGGGAAACACCCCATCTGTGATTTCCGTCTCGTCTGGAATGAGGATTCAAAAGCTCGAGCTCGGTTTGGGAGCCCACGCTTCCGCAGCAGGCTCAGTTCCTTTTTTTCTGAGACTTCAAGAAAAATTCCGCTTTCCCCTTTCTCTGGGTGGGAACCTCACACTCTCCAACAGGCTGTCGCTTCGGCAAGATATCGACCTCGGATTCAATGAATCCCTACCCAGGTTGCTTGCCCGCATCAGTCAGGAGATTCCGCTGCACCTGCTCCAGAGGCTCACTTTGAGCTCAGGGTGGACCTTGGAATGGACGGGCTCGCAGTGGGAAGAAGACGCCAGCTCATTCGAACAAGAGGTGAGCGTCGGACCTTCCGCCCAACTCAGCTGGAGACCAGACCCTTGGCTGATCGCCAGCCTAGGAGGAGGCTATTCGTGGACCCTTCCCCTAACCACTGGCGAAGGAAGCGAAAGGCCTGAGATCACCGCGAGCATCACCTCACAACTCTAAACGAAGGCTCAGTCTGGTGTGATTCGTGGGCGAAATGAGAAAAGCTGATCCCCTCGTTTTGCCTCGCCATTCACGGAAACCTCCACAAAGAAAAGTTCACCACAATTGATCGAAGGCTGGGAGTGCAATTGACAAAAGCTTTCACAAACTACCGGTCTTAAGACCGAAACAGGGTCTCAAAAAACTCACACGACGAATAAGGGCCTCGTAGAGAACAAAGCAACTACAAAAAGTCAGTGCCGTAACAACAAGAAGCTTCATCATGGGATGGGCTGACCAATCCAGCAGCTGGTGTGCCCACAAAATGATGAACATCTGATGCAGAATGTAGAAGGGATAGACCGCAGCGTTTGCATAGCCAATCCAACGACTTGGTCGGTTGAGGTGCACACTTGCAAAACCCAAACAGGCCAAAACCCAACACCACATGTTTGCCGCTCGCACAAAGCGGTAAACTGCAACCTCCGTTGCTTCAAAGGGTCCTTCCCTCCCTAAGAAAAAAAGATTCATGGAGCTAAAGAGAGCGACCCCACCACTAAGTGCAAACCACCGCATGCGTACAATAGACCGCCAGATGTTCTTGTCTGTTGAGATCACGAAGCCCATTAGAAAGATAAAAAAGTAACTGCAGAAATTTGCCCAGTCTCCGAGCAGGTTGTGCTTGCTGGGCCAGTGAGGCCGAAGGGCGATCTCTGACATAGCCACGGGAAGAAAGAGAAGAAGCACGGGAATAGGGCGAGACATGTGCCGCCTAAAGGCTTCAAGAGAGCTTTTACTCAGTAACGCAAAGGGAATAAGAATCACAGAAAACACAAAAAGGTAGGGAAGAAACCAAAGGTGATGCCAACTGAAGTTTCCTTCAGGGTAAATACCCGAGAAAAAGTGTGGATAAAACTCGAGAAAGCTCAAGGCCTGACCCTGGAGCTGCCGTTCAACGAAAACTTGAGGTGGGACCACGAACAGAATTCCCACAACCAGCGGGAGGAGCAGCCTCGTGCTTCGCTCCCTCAGAAATCCAGGCGCAGTCCTCCTTCTCAAAGAAAAGCTCGTTCCTAGTCCTGAAATGAAAAACAGCAGCGGAAGCCGCCACTGGTTCACAAAGAGCATGACCGGCTCAAACAGTTGGCTCGCCTGTGGGTCTTTGATGTGCCAATCCCAGGTCACAAAAAGCATGCCCGTGTGGTAAAAAATCAAAATTGAAAAAGCGGCCACACGGAGCCAGTCAATATCGTGTCTCCGGTCACACTCCAAAACAGACTCTCCCACATCGCTCACAGAAAACTCTTCACATCCATTTTTGCCACAGGAGTCACATCACAATTTGAAAGTTTGAGTGAGGTGTCACCTCCGTAGATCACCTCACGCGAAGACAAGTCAGCTCCGGCAAGATCCATCAGTTTGTCTAGCCCTTTGCAAAAATCCTTATGAAAAGTTTCTGCCGACTTCACCTCAAATCCGCGCAACTGCCTTTCCTTTTCGAGCAGCAAATCAACTTCGTTTCCTTGACTGTCCCTAAAAAAGAACAGACGTGGTTCAAGCCCCCAATTAGCTCGGGCTTTCCACGCTTCCAACACAACGTAGTTCTCGAAGAGGTGACCACGCATGCGATCACGTTTGAGCATGTCAGAATTCTCAATGCCCAACAGCCAGCACAACAAGCCTGTATCAGTGAAGTAGATCTTTGGGGACTTGATCACTCTTTTCCCAAAATTGTTGAAGTAGGGAGGAAGCCGGAACAAAAGAAAAGAAGCCTCGAGAATGGCAAGCCACTCCTTGATTGTGTTCACGCTCACTCCCACGTCACCAGCAAGAGAGGAGTGATTCACAAGGCTGCCTGCGCGGCCAGCGGTGAGGCGCACAAATTTCTCGAACTGGACGCTGTCTTTCAGATTGATCATCTTTCTCACGTCGCGCTCGAGGTAGGTTTGGAAGTAGTTTCGAAAAAAGGCCCTTGGCCGAAGCTTTTGTGCATGCACAGCCGGCATCATTCCCTGCCAAATTTGCTCATACACATCAGTCACTGTGACTTCCTCACTCGACAGAGGCAATAAAGTGAGAAGTGCGGTCCGGCCGGCAAGGGATTGTCCGACTGCCTCGCGAAGCTCAAGCTGATGGCTGCCGGTCAGAATGAAACTGCCGGGAATAGGATCGTTGTCGACTTTGGTTTGCAGATAGGAAAGAAGAGATGGAACTCGCTGAATTTCATCAATGATAACAAAACAATCATAGGTATTGAGGAATCCTCTCGGATCAGTGCTCGCCAGTTCTCGCACGTCGGGATCCTCCAGCGACACACTCCGATAATCTGGAAAAGCATGGCGAACCAGAGTTGATTTACCGGCCTGACGCGGCCCAATCAATGTGACCACACGATACTCGCTAGCCGATTTCCTTAACTCTTCAAGCATTTTACGGGGAATCATATCAAACCATTGTAAATTTGCAGTTGAACTGCAAATTTACAATGGAGTTGCTTCTAAAACAAGCTGAAAACAAAGCAGGCTCTTGCTCCAAAGCACAGCCGCAGTACACTGCTGAGCAGAAATCTCCCTGCCGAAACCAAACCGTGGATGAACGTGAGATGTGTTACAGCGCTCGAGTGAAACAGAAGGCCAAGGAGTTCAAACTTCGCATCAAGACTCTCTCCCAAATCACGGAGGAAGATGTGTGGGGCAGGGACGGAGCGGAAGATGAGCGCATTTTCCCCCTCACCCACCGAGCAGCCATTGCCTTCTTCGAAAACACTGAACCCCGCGTGCGACCTATGCGGTACGGCACTTTTATGCCTGAAAACATGCCAAAAAAGTATAGCTCATTCAACGCTCGTGCCGACAACATTCGGTCCCCGTTTTGGCAGTCTGCCTTTTTGCAGGGGCATGGAGTGGTCACTCTCAGCGGTTTTTTTGAATGGGTTGCTGTGAAAGACCTTTTGAACACAGGCTGTGTCTCCCTTGCGGAAATTGAAGAAGAATTTGAGCGCCAGCGCCTGGCGCGAAAAAAGCGCATCCTCGCAGCGGGAAAGGCCTACAAACCCACAAAGACAGAACTGAAGGCCGCGCCAGAACGAAAGATCGTCATTGAGTTCAATGCCGGGAACCAAAATCTTCTTTCCGTTCCGGTGATCTTCAACCGCCGCGTTGAAAACGGTGAAGAAAAGTTTGGCTTTGCCATCATCACACGTGATCCTCCGCCAGAGATTGCCACAGCAGGGCACGACCGCTGCCCCGTGATCTTGAATGAAGAACAAGCCTTGCATTGGATGCAGCCCCGCAGCTCATCGCCGCAATCTCTGACCGCCCTCCTGCAGCAAGAACCT
>JANQPW010000295.1 GCA_028285285.1 Silvanigrellales bacterium | reverse complement strand
GCAGTGCCTCGGCCTGGGCATTATCGAGACCCCCGACATCGCCCACACAATCAGAGGAAACCGCTTTGAAAAGGTCAACCTCTACTACGGTCGTGGTTCTGCGGTAGCGAATGTCTTCCCTTTCCGAACCATTGCCGTGGATCCGCGCCATGTGCCCTACGGCTCTGTGGTTTACATTCCCCAAGCCCGAGGCAAAACAGTCACCTTTGAAAACGGAGAGACGGCCGTTCACGATGGTTATTTTTTGGCCGGCGACACGGGAGGGGCCATCACTGGCAACCACATCGACGTTTTTGCCGGAGCTCAGAGAAAGGCTCCCTTTGCCTTCATCCAAGGAGAAAGCAAACCCTTTTCCGCACAAATTGTCTCTGAGCCGGAAATCGAAAAGAAACTGAAAGATCTGCATGGCTACAACGGGCCCGAGTAGCATCAATTCATTTGAATATGTAAATATCTGAGAATCCCAGGCCATCACCCATCTGCCACACTCGCAGAGATGCCTCTTCACGCAGCAGGGAGTTTGTCATGGAATTCGTGGAATGTGTCTCAGTGGGTTCTCGACCTGAAGCAGAGCTGATCTGCCAGTTTCTGTTCACGCAGCGCATCCGCTGCGTGGTCAGTTGCGACGATGCCGGCGGAGGACTTCCGCAGCTTTTTTCCCCCAGCCGCGTGATGGTGGAAAAGCAGCGTTTGCGTGAAGCCCAAGAGATTGTGAACTGCCTCCACATCACCGACAATCGCCAAAAAGACCCAGAAAACGCTCCCGCGCAAAAGGGCCTGACCCTGGGTTGAACGGGGAGCCTCACTCTGTGCGGTTGCGAAAACTCATGCCACGGTCTGGCGACGCACGCGATTGATCGCACACAGGAAACGCTCTACACCAAATCGCGCAACCACTTCACAAACTCCGCTTTTCTGCGCCGGGACACTTCAATCTCCAAACCCGATTGAAGGGTCACAACTTGCCCTTCCAGGGTGCGCACAAAATCCCGGTTGACGAGGGCATTTCGATGAATCCTTTGAAAGAGATAGGGATCAAGCAAACACTCCAGGCGATCAAGTGGCATCTTGCTCAAAAACTCTTCCTTCCCCCGGAAGATACTCGTGTAGTGATCACTGCTTCGGAAACATTGAACTTCCCCAACAGGAATTTGGTAACCCACTCCACGATGGTTGGCACTGACATGGCGCAACCACCGCTGGTCACTCCTCAGACGAGTGGCAAGTCGACCCAAAACCTCGAGTCCACCGACCCCCTTTTCAACGTTCTGGGAAAGACCGAGCAGCGCTTTGTCGAAGGCTTGATCAAAGCGCTCCTCATCAAAAGGTTTGAGAAGGTAATCGCAGGCATTTTCATCAAAGGCCTGCACCGCATACTGGTCAAAAGCCGTTTGCACCACAAGCGCAAAGCTTCGTCCAAACGAATCGAGTTGCATCAGGAGTTCCATGCCGCTCAAGCCTGGCATCTCAATGTCTAAGAAAACCAACTGGGGCAGCTCGCGCTCAAGAAGATCAAGTGCCTCAATGCCATCTCCCGCTTCGAAGACCTGAGCTTCGGGACATCTTCGCCGCAGCAAACGGATCACCTTTTTGCGGGCGAGTCGCTCATCATCCACCACCAGAACGCGTAGCTGACCGTTCATCTTTTTCTCCGGGAAGGCAAAAGGACACCTCCGTATTGTTCTTCGCGTTCAAGCCAACAGAAAACTCTGCCTTTTGCCCATACATCAACTCAAGGCGAGCA
>JANQPW010000273.1 GCA_028285285.1 Silvanigrellales bacterium | reverse complement strand
GCAGTGCTCGCTACAGGAATTCCGTCGC
This sequence comes from Silvanigrellales bacterium, assembly GCA_028285285.1. Lineage (GTDB taxonomy): Bacteria > Bdellovibrionota_B > Oligoflexia > Silvanigrellales > Silvanigrellaceae > JANQPW01. The sequence continues at coordinate 7,580 of JANQPW010000273.1, read as the reverse complement.
TCTGCCGAAGGGCCTGGCCCGCGGTTGTGTCGACCGCATAAAGACTGCCTCGGCGCAGCACAATGAGGTGGTCTCCGATGTTTTTGACGATACCCCCTTCATCAACACCGGCCTCTTGGTTGTTGGTGATGTCTTCGTTCGGAGCATTTGTGGCTCCGTCTGACACAGGTGCGGCGCTTTCGGTAGCACCCGATGGAATGCCGGACGATTTTGACTGATCTCTTTCCTCTTGGAGCAGTTTGGCGGCATACTCTTTCATAAAAGACTGGAAACTGGCGTCGCTTTCAAACCGATGAATTCCAGGTCCGAAGTTGGTGAGATCCGGGGAAGGGTAGGTTGGCGAATCACCTTGTGGAGGGACCACCTGAGGGGTTTGGCTTTCTTTGGAAGGGTCAAGATATTCGCTCAGGGGTCCGCAGGCCAAGAGACTCGCACTCAGCAGCACGGAAGCTCTTTGCAACGGCATGACTCTTGGAAATGAGTTGTGGGTGTTTGGAAGTGTCATGAGTATCTCCTCTGGCGATAGAAGAAAGCTGGTATACTACTTTATCGTCTAAGATACTGTTTCCAGAAATTAAAATTTTAATATTGTGTATACATCGGGCTGTGTGGGTATACAGAACTGGTGCAAGAGTCTGAGATCTCTCACAAAGAGAGTTGGTGCTGATTCCACTTTCTGAGAAGTTGCAGCCAAGACTCTGCAACCACCTCTGTTGTGTATTTTTCTGCGGAGCGCCGGGCATTGGTTCCTAGCTTCTTTCGCATTTCTGGCTCTTTGTGCAATGTGGCCAAAGCAGCAACCCAGGCACAAGGCTGGTCTTCAGGCACAAGAAGACCATTAACGCCACTAGAAATGAGATTTCTGGGTCCAACGTGGGGGGAGGCCATCACACAAAGCCCAGAGCGCAACCCTTCGATCACGACAATTCCAAAGAGCTCCTCCCAAGTTGGTGTTTTTTGGGAAGGCACGAGCAACACATCATGCGAGGAGAAAAGCTCTTGGAGTCGGTTGCGATCGGCAACATGCCCGTGCCATGCGACGTTGGGCAGCTGGAATGTTTGAGAGAGATCGCGCTTTCCAGCGCCGCCTCCCACAATTGAGAACTGAAAGTGTTCTGCGGGGAGCTTTGCTGCACAGAAGTTGAGAGTCGAGAGGCCTTTTTCGGGAATGAGCTTGCCAACATAGAGAACTTTGAGTCGTGTTTCTTGGCTGGGGTCACACTTTGGTTTCATTGAAGCCGGGCTGAATTCAACTGAGTGGGGAAGTGTGTGGGTTTTTGTGATAACGCCTGGGCAGAAGTTTTCCACCGACTGTGCCACTTCGGAAAGCACAGCAACCAGCGCGTCACAGTGGTGTGCAAGATGGCGTCTCCAGGCTCTTTCGGCAAGGGTGGTGAGCGCTCCATAGCGCCGGGGAACGTGCGAACTTCCCCAATAGGGCCATGATGTGTGGTTGACAAAGAAGTTTCGCCGCGAAAGTGTTCCGTACCAAACAATGCGAAAGTCGTACGGCCCCATTCCGTTGATCACGATGGCGTCGCGCACAAAAGGAACTTGTAGACGAAAGATCAGATTGCGGAAGGCTTTTCGGAAATGTCTCAGCGCCCAGCCCTTTCGCACCAGATCGTGGGCCAGCAGTCGGATCACGCTTGACTCTCGGTAGGTCAATTTGATCTGGCCTGCTTGGGCCAGCTTCTCAAGGGCGGCATAGTAGGGGCGTCCATCCGTTTCTGAAAGCACAAGAACATGGGGAATGTTGGGTGCCTCAGAACGAAGGTTGTGTGTTGCAGTCTGCATGTGCGCCTCATACCAGGAATGGAGGAAGGCGGTCAATTTTACATACGGGCGAGGCTGAGTTTTGCTGCGGCCTTGACAGAGGGTGATGCCTGGGCGTTGCTGTGGATCTCACCAAGGAGCTGCTCTGCTTCCGGTTGGTTGCTATCGCCCAGGGCCTGGGCAATTCCCACCAGAAGCTCGGGGTGTTTTGACTGTCGTTTTCCCGACTCGTGCTCGTAAAACTCTCGGAGTTTTCTCAAAGCAAAGATTTGGGGCGGTTCGGCCGCTTCCAGCACATTGACAGGGGTTGTGCGCAAGGCTGAGTTTTTTGTTGAAGTGTTTTTTGGAGAATGCAAAAGAACTCGTGCAGCTCTGATCATCAAGGCGTCACTTTCAACATCTTGACCGTACTCGGATTGCAACAGGTGTCGCAGAGAGGGTGTGCTCCGATCACGAATGGCAGCCGCAAGCTGCAGTTTCTTTCGAGACAGAGAATTCTGGGAACTGAGTGTTTCCTGGGGAGAGGTCTTAAAGGCCCCTTTGGGGCTTTCCTGCATGAGATAGAGACTGAAGGCAAGCATGCCTGATGCAACGAGGGTGACATTCCAGCCCATTGTTTTTGTGATCATTTCATCACCTCTTGAGTCTGTGCCTGTTTCTTTTGGCCTTGCGAGAAGCCAACCCAAATATCCACTAGGCGGGTTAGCGTCTGAGAAAAAGAGAATTTGCCGCGAATTGTCTCCTCTGTCTATTTAGTATTGTGCTCCTAAACCCCGCCCAGAGATCTCCGTTTCCTTTGGTTTTTTTCATATTATCTTGTTTTTTCTAAAAAATTTCCGAAGACAGGCAAGGAAAAGGGGAGGGTGCCTGATTGCATCAGCGCATGACATATAATCTTTTCAGAGCAAGGGCTTACGATACCATTTGGTGGTTTGCGCTTGCTTTCATCGCCGGCTGCGGTTTCACCCAAGGCGAAACATCGCTTGAAGGTGTTGCATCCACTCAGGAGTTTCTGGGCATTGACCGAATTGAGGCTCACAAAGGCGGCACCTGGAAAGTCGTTTGGACTCCCGTTGTTGATGTGAACCAGGCATCTTACCTCTTGTTTGAGCGCCGTGAAGACGGTGATGACTTTGATTTTGACAATCCCGTTGTGCGAACTCAACAGACAACCTTTGTGACACGTGATCTTCGATTGTCTGGTTCTCACTGTTATCTTGTTCGTGCCTTGGCAGACAACCGAGAAATTCCCGGGCCAGATGTGGAGCTCTGCACAAACCACAGTGGCTTTCGCTTTGCCGGTATTCGTGAGCTGGTGCCGCTGTCGGGAGGTAACTACCTCCTCAAATGGGATAAGAGCCCATTTGGTCCCGGTGAAATGAACTACGAAATCCGAGAGCGCTCTGCCACGGAAAAGGCTCGATCAACCTGGTCTCAAGCGGGTCGAGTCACAGAGAACTTCTTCTCTTCTCGTAAGATAGCCCTCGACGAAGACATTTGCTTTAACGTTCGCTATGTGCACTCCACCCTTCCTGAAGACTTGAATGAACGCGAACTGTGCACGAGCGCGGAGACCTCCGGCCAATTCACCGGTATCAAAGATGTTGTGAAGGCCGATGATGCGGAAGGTGGCTACATCATTTCCTGGGAGCCATCTGTTCGAGGTGATGTTGCGGGCTACAGAATACTGAGTGGACATGATTTGCAAACGGTATTGGCCGAAGTTCCGGCCAATACCGATCACTTTCGTGTGAAAGGCTTGGGGGTTGGTGCCGCCTATGTGTTTGGCGTGCGCATGATCACCTCAAGTGGAAGAGAAGACGCCAACCGCAAGAAGATCTCTATCATCGCTCTCAACGACAAGCCGGTTGTGACCGGGGTTGGGGCGGCTGGTGTGATCACTGTCGACGAAACAGGTGCAAGCACGGCAGATCAGATCAGTTGCACAGCCACCTTTGTTGACCCCGACAACTCTCTTGGACGCATCTATCCAAAGATCTTCTTTAAGGCACGTTTGGCAGAAGGGGAGCGGCCCATTGTGGTGCGCGAAGAGCGCTCATTGAACTTTGTTGAGCTCGATGAAAATGGTGAAGGTGCCGTAACAGCTGTTTACAAAATTGACGATGCCAAAGATCGTAAGGGGAACCATCTCTTCTGCACCGTGGTGGTGTTCGATGGTATGGATCAATCGGAGCCGGTCGATTCGGAGTTTCTTGGTCTTCCTGATAACGGCGGTGTGGCCACCGGCCTCTTTGTTTCTAAAAAGATCTCTTTCGAAGATGACCTCGGCAGTACTCACTACTACGATGATGCCGCTGCTGGAGGCCCTGGAGGGGGTGCAGGAGAGGTGGGTCATGAGTGTGTTGTTGTTGACCCCATTTCAGAGGCCGTGCTTCCCAATGAGAAGTCGCTCGATATTTGCGAGGACACGGTTGTGGAGGTCATCGTTAAGCGTTTGGCCATTCCCGATAACCTGCTCTTGCCAGAGAAGAAGAGCGAGCTCGCAACTTTCCGTGATGATCGGAGGTACACGGAAGGTCAATTTGGTGCAGACTACGAGTCATTTTATTCGTCGGCCGATAGCAAGTTGAATGTGGGCTATTTTGATCCCGATCGAAACGACATCGCCAGCATTGTTGAGGTGAGGAACGAAAAGAATGGCAGGCTCGTTGACACGCGGTGCATTGAGGGAGTCTGTATTGTGAGCTTCGCTCTGGCTCGCGATTACTTCTCCGGTTTTCAGTTTGGTGATGCCGATGAAAATGAAGCTGTTTTGCCACATGCTCAGTTTGAGTATCGTGTGCGCACTTTCGACCCGGGATCCGATGAGGGTTTCGACCTCAACGGGGTGCCTTTTTCAGAGGTGGGTTGGACCAATTGGGCTCCTGCCATCATTGAGGTCACTGGGGTTGATGAGCGCCCACACAGCACTGGCGTGACCGTTAAGGGACTCGAAGATCGAGTGCAGAAGATCGTCATCTGCAATGACAAGAACAATGATGAGGAGTGCAAGGACGACAAGATCATCGTGTATGAGTACGATTCTCTTCGAGATCTGTCCACAACCGTTGCTGGACAAGGGTTTGGGTATTCAGATCCCGAAGCAGACCCAGCTGTGGCCATTCTTGCCCGAGACGATGGCAATGCCGATGTGGGTTGGTTTGTAAAACCCAAAGTGACCAACCCCCGGCTCGACAATCGATATGATTGGGAACAGATCAGCGCTTATGAAACCCTTGCTGAACTCATCGCTAATTGTGATCCGCATGCGGAGTATTGTCCGTTTCGTTGTGACAAGTCAAACAGAAAGTGTTGGGCGTATTTCATGCCGCCTGAAGACAAAGACACTGAAGCATTTGTTCCCTACGACGTGGTTGTTGAGGTCGACACGACAGTGAACCTCGACCCTGCCTTTTTGGGTAAACCGCCTGAGGAGAGGAGAGTTCAGACTCGAAACACCGGGGTTCTAACGGTTGTTTTCGAGCCAGTGAATGATGCTCCCGACACAGGGAACATTGTGGCAACAGGTTGGAAGGAAGACGAACCCCACACTCACAGGATTTTCTTTGACCCGAAAACGGAATACCTCTCAGATCCTTATGCGGATCCGCGGCCGGTGGTCAACTTTGATGCTTCCGACGTGCGTTACTACGATCCAGACAGTGGAGAGAAGCTCTTTTCGGCTGCCGACTTCGAAGTGCGCTGGCTTGAAGGAGGGTCGTACCAAACAGCTTACTGCCGAGCTGAAGAAGACACGGATCGTCCGCCTGCTGCCTATCCAGGAAACGACCTCAGTTCTCCGGGCGCCTTGAGCACTCCGTTTGCGCGCACAACCTGCCAAATGACGGCTGGAAAGGTGTCTCACATTCCCCGGCCCACAGATGTGCTGCATGCATCTCGGGCAGGTTCCATGGTGGAGGTTCATTCCGAGCTCACGCTGACCTGCTTTGGAACGGGCTCCTGCGAAATGGACCTGAACTATCCTCCGGACTACTTTGGTACCCACAACTTTGAGTACCGAATCCGCACGGTGGCTCAGAAGGAAGGGGTTTACGAATGGAGAGGAGACGAAGATTGGAGTGAATGGAGAACCGTTTCTCTTACGGTTGAGGCGCTTCCTGATCCACCCATCGTGATGTTCACAGCCCTTTCCTTCGAAGACTCGACCAACCAAACCATTATGGAGGACAATGCCTTCACGATTCGCCTTGGGAAGGCCTACGACGATCGGCGTGTGGAAAACATTGAGACGGGAAACCGCCTCTACTACGCCTACTTTGATGTGGACCAGACTGACGACCTGGCAGACACCATCACCATCACGAATGTGCAGACAAAAGCCGATGTGGGGGCCGTTCTGTTGAAAGAGGATGGCTCTGCAATTTCCCTTCCCGACAGCTCCACCTTTCAATGTGTTGAAGGCATTTGTGAAGCCAGGGTAAAGGCAGCGGCCAACTTCTTTACCGCCGACAATCAGGAAGCCTTCTTCGAGATCCATGTGACCACAAAGCCGAGGGAGGTGGCCGATCAAACAGCGGAGCGACGTCTCGAGTCTCTGGCCACAAACAAGGTGACGTTCACGGTATCACCCGTCGATGATGGTCCCGTTCCTGGTGGCAACGGTGGCGAAGGTTTGGGGCTTGTGGAAGATGAACAGTATGAGTTTGTTATCGAGAAAAGTGCCACAGCCGACTTTGGGTACCAAGATGTGGATCCGAACGATTATGCTGAACGTATTGAAATTGCTTTTATTGAGTGGCACGACACCAACGGCACTGTTTCACCCATTTTGGATCAGGAGGGTGTTGTCACAACGGAAACTTGGCCGGATGGCACATTTGCCACAGCGCCGGCAGCTGTTCCTGTTGATCGTCCTGAGCCTATTTTTCAGGAGCTTTCCATTTTGGGAATGACGACCGGGCCGAGTTCAGACTACGGAACTGGACTTCAACCCGTCCCTTTTGCTGAGCGTAGCACCTATTTTATTGCTGGGATTTCTGGAGATGACACAAACCCTCCTCGTTACCAGTTCGGGTGCCAGAAAGAATCAGAGGCCGGAAAACCAGCTGGAAGCTGTACGGTCATGGTTCGGCCGCCGCTTCACTTTCACACCGACAAGGCAGGACAGGTTCAAGTCGATCCTGACTCCGTGATCGACAGTCACCGCCGTGCCAAGTTCAAGTTCAGAATCTTTTCCCGCGATCGCGACCTGTGGAACCCCAATGATCTGGAAGGAGGTCAGTGGACTGAGTGGCAAGAGGTGATTGTTAACATCAACAAGAAAAATGACCAGTTGGTTTGGTTTGAGCTGCAAAACGATGCTCTCACAGCAAATGATACTGAATCACTCTGCAACAATGCTCTCAGCGCAGACGCTCTCTGCGACTTCCCGCGAGACACCCCTCAAACCGGAGCGAACTCTGCTGACAACCCGGTGGAGATCTATGAAGATCACCTTGGTGAGCTGGCCTTGTATTGGAACGAGGCTTATCATGATCCTGCAGACTACAACACGGATACCTTCACCTACACCCAGGATCTTGCCGATGCACCTGGGCCCTGGGAGCCAGATTTTTTCACGTTTTCTGGGTTCTTTTTGGCGAAGAAAGCTTCCTTTCAATACACCGCTATTGAGACTTTCTTTTCGCAATTTATGGGCGAATTTGGTGACCCCGACAATGAATATGGTTACGAGATGAGATGGGGGGTTCCCTCCGATGACCACGAAAAAGTGACGCAACCTGAGCTGCGATCTCGTGTGCTGTCCCACACCGGCGGGGGCACGTGGCAAACGGTTTCTGGGG
>JANQPW010000270.1 GCA_028285285.1 Silvanigrellales bacterium | reverse complement strand
CGAGGTGCACATTGAGGTCTTCCAAGGTGAGCCCTGGGCTCGGCTCAAGGAAGCCCCGGTGCACTCCCAGACTCATGGCGACTCGCGCGGAGTCGCTGCGCAGTTCGGGCGGTTTGCCAGAGAGCGTGCGAGCGTGAACCCAGGGAAGATCCAGCTCAAAGCCAATCAGGGAAAGGCGAATGCGTGAAGAAAGCACCATAGCGGCGTCGTAGGTGCTGTTCAGGCTGGCACTCTTTCGCGCGGTGGGAAGCCAGCGGCCTTCTAGGGAGAACTCCCCGCTGTTGGCGGCCCATGCTCGCCCTGTGGCAAGAATGGCGACCAGCAGCGCTAGCAGACCCAAGATGAGTCGGGGCGGTGTCAAACAGCACCTCAATTGGGGGTTCAGATTCGGAACTCAGACGAGGACTCTTTGGTTTTACCACTGATAGAGAAGGAGAGGAACTCAGCGCTTTGGTTTTTGGGCCTTTTTTGTTTTTTGTGCTCTTTGGGCCCAGAGTTCACCTTTGAGCATCTTTTCTGTGATATCACTGGCGCGATGAATGCGGGATTCGAGTGAGGCAGCTGTGGCCACATGATGACAAAGGCCTCTCTGACCGCCTGGAGTGAATTTTGCCCAAATCGCAGCTGCGGCTTGGTTCTGATGGAAAGCTAGGGCGAGCTCAATGGGCATGTCTACGGCATCGGGGTCATCTAGGCGAAACCGGAGGGTCACCTCGTCGCCAAGCCCAAAATCTCCCTCTCGTTGAAGGCGCTTGGAAACAGATATAAAGTAACGGCGTTTCCCTTGCAAAATGCGCGGCTGCCAGGCGGCTTTGAGCGGCACAGCATTGAGCACACCATCAATGCGCAGGCGTGAGCTTTTGTTGAAGGGGAGCTGCTTTTCGGTTTCTACCGGCAACAGGATCACATCCGACCAACCACTTTCTTCAAACCGAGTGATGGGCACGGTGATCTCGAAGTCGAAGTCTTTGGTTGGCACGTTATTCCTCGGAGGTTGTCGCAAATAGATTGGCAATCTCTGCGGGTGACAGTGCGTCTGAGTATAT
>JANQPW010000265.1 GCA_028285285.1 Silvanigrellales bacterium | reverse complement strand
TCTGTGGCACCGCGCTGTCTTCAATTCCAAACTCATCCCCATACCAGCGCAGCTCTGCGAACGAGTCCGGCACAGAATTGAAGTCTTGAAAAACGGAGGTGATGATGTCGTCTGCTGTGGGGAACTGGTATTGGAGCGGATCGCCGTCGGGGAACTGGTAGAAGTCAAACTCGCTTTGCCGGACGTCGTCGCAGACGCGCACCCAAACCACTGGCATGTTGCGGTTGATATCCCAGCGCATGGTTCTGCCAAAGCTGCTTTGAGCAACGCGGTAGCCAGAAGAAAGAAAAATGCCAAGAAGCAACAACACAAGACTCCAAGGTGTTTGAAAGTTCATCGCCACTCCCACCCGAGCAACACCGCGGAAGAGGCCTGTGTGGAACCATCAAGAGTGACTTCCGCGTTTCCTTCCAAGCGAATCAGAAGACCCAAGGCAATGGGTTGCTCAACGGCCACAGCAGCGAACGCACCGGGAGAAGTTGGTCCTAAAACGAGGGCATTGAAAGCCACAAGGCCCAGGCCGGCCATGAACTTACCTGATCGGAGGAACTTCACAAAACCAAAACTCGTCATATTGGTACCTGAGTTGAGTAAACCGATTTCCCAATCGGAGAAACCGACACGGGTGACGGTGGGGGCGAGGCCGGCACCAAAGCCCTGCACGAGGCTGAAGCGCGGGGGTTCATTTTGAGCTCGTTGTTGCTGATTTTGAGCATGTGCTGCGCCGTTCCACCACAAGAGGGAGATTGAAAAAGAGAGAGTTCGGAGTGCCCCTTTCACAGTTGCACTCCAATGCTTCCCAGGGCGTTTTCATGATAGATCTGGTCGAGAACGTGATCTGACCATCCAAAGAGGGCTTCGACCCTTAGGCAGAGAGTGCCAAAGAAACAGCCCTGAACAGCAAAGCTTGGCCCCCATGTGGAGTCAGATTCCATCCGGACGGTGTTGCCGCCAGCGGTGGTGTCTGTGGGGCTTTGTGAAGACTGTCTTTGGTTGTGTTGGTAGCCCACTCCAACGGAGCTATGAAGCTGAAACACTGAGGCTTCTCTTTTCAGAAGTGTGTAGCCCAAGGAGTAGTTCTGGTGCGTGCTCCGCTCCAGCTCGGAAGATACCCCGGTGCTGAAAACGGTGGCTTCCACGCCGTAGAGGGTGAGGCCGAGGTGGAGTCCGGGAATTTGCCGACCAAAGGTGGAACCAGAATACCCGGTTCCGGCAAATACCGCCCAGTTTTCTGAAAAGGGGGCGGCTTGGGCCGTGGGTGAAACTGCGGCTGAAAGAATGGAAAGCCCAGCAACAATCCTCATGCCAGGGGTTGTTTGCCATTTCCTCGTTTTTTTTGTGCAAGGCACCTGGAGCAATCCTACCCTTTCCGAGAGGAAGAGGCTGTCATGTCAGCCTGTTTCCCCGGAGTTATCGGACTTTGATTGGTGCTTGCCTCTGCAATCTTTTCTGGTTTCAGCGCTTTCGTTCTTTGGGCTGGAATGCGGAAAGATCTGCCTGGAGGTCGGCGGTGAGTTGCAGCAAGTCGTTGAGGTGACCATCTCCATGGGAGTGCAGATCGGAGATGATCTTTTGAAATGCTTTCATGTCGGCTGGTGATATGTGTTTTGAGAAGTCAGGAGGCAAATCTTTAGAGTGGGTGCTGGTTTCTTTGGCGGGTCTGAGCTGAAAATCGTCTGGTGTTACGGACGTGAGGGCGTCAATCACGCTGCCATCGGGGTGGGACACGAGGTGAGCCATGGCTGTGGCACCGTAGTTGGTGATGATCCAACGGTGGGCTAATAGCGTTACTGTTCCCAAGGTGACCCCAAGCGAAGGGTGAACATGGGTGGCCGACCACTCCGAAAAAGCGGAAAAGCTTAGATAAGCCATGTTGAGAAGAAGGTTTGGACCCGTTTCAAGCATGAGCTGGAAGCGAAACAACTTTTCATCGTAGGGTACGTTTAGTGCGGAGTGTTCGAATCCTTGGAGTGCCTCATTGACAATCCAACCCACAAAAAGTGTTGCTCCAAGCTCTCGGAAAAGCGAGATGCCACCGGCGTGACTGGCGGCCGCGTGTGCAAAAGCCAAAGCTTTGAAGTGATTTGCCACGGTGGAGATGATCAGCGCGCGATTGATGGGGTTCACCCCAGAAAGAAGAAACCTGCGCACACCAATGAGCTCGCCCACCCACATCGATCCGTAGGTGGCCAGCGCTGTTTTGTCTTGAAAGACGGGAAGGAGGTTTTGCCACGAGCCGTGAGCCGCTAGGGTGAAGCCCAGGTGGTTGAGCCAGTAGGCGGCAAGGGGGCTTGATGCAACTTGAAAGAGACTCTCCGCTCGTTGCAAGCTCCGAAGGGGTGCTGGAGTGGAAAAAAGGCTTGCATTGAGGGCGTGTTGCTGTGTGCTCCGCAGACCTTTCATGAGACCCGCAACACCTCCCAAAGCCGCGGCAGCGGGAACCAGAACGGGTGTGAGTTGCTCGCTGCTGATTCCTGCAACGAGTGCTGCGCCCGAAGTTGCACTGAAAACACTGGGTGTGAGGGCTTGGAGGCTTCGCCCCCAGTTCTGGCAATAGGTTCCAAGGGCTGCATATTTTTCATCTTCAGAGATCCCTTGGTGCTGAAGGTAAAGGACCAACATTCCCTGCAAAGACTCAACGGTGTCCTGCCATTGGCTTGCTGGCTTGAGAGCGTCTCCTAAGAGCGCTGCCTCTCTTTGGGTGCAAAGCTCTTGGGAGGACTTTTTGAGCTCTTTTTGCCAGTCTCTTGCGCTTTGCAGCAAGGCGTCTCGCAGTTCTTTGTGACGTTTGAGTCTTGTGACTTTGCTTGCAATAAACTCGCGCAGGTGATCGCTCACAAACAATCGCCAGGCAAAAATTCGCTGCTTATCTTTCTGAGAGAGCCCTTCAAGGCGGACATTCCAAGACTCAGCCTGTTTCTTTTTTGCGTCAGGCATCTGGGAGAGTTCGGCTGGAGTGAATTGGTGAGACCAAGCTTTTGGTACGGTGATCTCTCCTTTTTGAATGTGCCCTTGCAACGCTTCAATGAGGGGGAGAATCTCTGTGTCAATGCTGGTTTTGATGGTTTGAACCCAATTTACGGGCAAAGTGCGTTGATCGAGAAAGCCGCGCACAAAAAGCAAATTGGCCAGATTGGCGAACTTGGGAATTTGCGGCAAGGTCAACGGGCCTATTTTGTCGAGGGGTTGGTTGCGTTCCAGAACTGGAAAAGTGGCTTGAATGGCCGCGAGCCTTTCACTCGGAAAACCCCACTCTAGGGCGTCGATGCGATTGGAGTAAAGGGGTACGTGGAGTAAAGATTCGGCGGGCTTGGAACTGCTTGTGG
>JANQPW010000264.1 GCA_028285285.1 Silvanigrellales bacterium | reverse complement strand
CTCTCACAAGTTCAGGAAAGCCCTGTTCAAGGCGATCTTCCAGATCGCTGCGCAGCGAGAAGTTTTCAAAAAGCCTTGGTGGGCTCGTTCCGTCGGCGCTGAGGGAGCCCGGCCAGCGGTCACCTTCCTGTGAAGAGGCCGGGTTTTCCTCCGCACTCAATTCCCCCAGAGAGTGGAGCCGCGCATCGATTTCCAGAAGCTGGCGGTGCTTGACCTCATGTCGTTCTTGGAGTCCTTGCCGGCTGCGCCTCAGTTCCTCTTCTTGAGAAAGGGCTTCGGAGAGACTTTTTTCCGCGTCGCTGAGGGTGTGCTCTCCCTCACCCCGAGAGTCGAGAGCTTTGTTCAGCTCTGCTTGTGCGTCGAGGCTTTCCGCTTCCCGAAGAGCCAACTGCTCCTTTCTCTCTTCCAGGCGAGAGTTCAAGTTTTGAATGCTTTCGAGCAGGGCCTCAGACTGCTCCTGGCCCGATGTCAGTCGTTCGGCCGCAACCTTGGCCTCACTGCGTTGCTCTTCAAGACGGCTTTGCACCGTCCGCATTTCTTCGTGGGCTTCCTCTTCCTGCTCGGCAAGACTCTCAATTTCTCCATCGAGGCCTTCTGCCCCTTGGGCGGAGCTCTCCATCAAGGCGGCGGCTTGCTCTTTCTTTTCCGCCAGCTCCTCGCTTTCGGACTCTTCGCTTTGGAGCTGCTCGAGGAGCCCTTTCATTTGGTTGGTGCGATCTTCGGCCAAAGACCGTTGGTTGTTGCGCCGTTCGCTCAGCTTGGTGAGAGCCAAACGTTTTTCATCGATGCTGTCGTCGAGCGCGTCGCGTTCGTGGCTCACCTCAATTTTTTCAGAGGTCAGTCGCGAGGCCTCCGCTTCAAAACCGGCGGTGTCAACGGTTTCCTGGCGAGAGCTCTCTGCGCGTTCCCCAAGCTCTTGTTTCACTTTGAGGGCAATAGACTTGTGAAAGGCGACGTTGTCGGCAATGAGTGCAATTTCGCTGTCGCGGAGCTCCTTCGACATTTCCATTTTTTGCTTGGCCTTTTCAACCTGTTCGGCCAAGTGCTCGGACTGTCGGGAGAGTTCTGACTCAATGGCGTCGAGTTTTTCGAGTTGCTCCGTTGTGGAATGGAGACGTCGTTCCGCCTCTTTGCGCTGCTGTTTGAAGAGGGTGATGCCTGCTGTTTCCTCCAAAATCGCTCGGAGGTCGTCGGGCTTGGCTTGCACAATGCGATCGCGCTTTTCTTGTTGAATGATGGCATAGGTGCGCGAACCGAGCCCAATTGACATAAGGAACTGTGAGATATCTTTGAGGCGGCAGTTCTCTCTGTTCATGAGGTATTCACGTTCGCCATCTTTATAAATGCGGCGCGTGATGGACACTTCGGGGAGGTGAAGGAACTCAGGAGGGCAGTTGCGTCCATCATTCAGAAAGGTGAGGGTCACTTCGGCCATGCCCAGGGGTTTGCGGCTTTGGGAGCCAGCGAAGATGATGTCTGTGGGTTCGTCGGCGCGCAGGCTCTTGGCGGTTTGTTCCCCCATGACCCATCGCACCGCATCAATCACATTCGACTTCCCGGAGCCATTGGGGCCAATCACGCCGGTGATGCCGTCGTGATATTGAATGGTCACACGATCTGCAAAACTTTTGAAACCGTGGATCTGAATGGATTTGAGCTTCATCAGCCCTCTCAATTGGGTCAATCGATGGCAGCGAGACTAGCAGCTTCATGAGGAAAATGCGAGACTTGTGCCACCTGATCACACGGGTTCTTTCCGCAGCAGACGCAAGGGGTATTGGCTGAATGGACACACTAGGGCGTTTGGGCCATTCGCTGTTTGGCGATGCTGGTTTTTTTGTGCTTTTGCTCGTGGTGGCATTGCTGTGGGATGGGCTGCGCGAGAGGCGCTTCTTTCGCCTCTTTATTGTGCTTTTCAGCCTGGTCTTGGCGGCGGCAACGTTTTTTCCAAGTGTGGAGCTTTTGGCTGCGCCCCTGCGGTGGATGGTGGGCGATCTGCACTCTCTCGACACCGAGCAGGTGGAGACACGCGACGCACATCGCCAAACACTCCAGGGGAGATGCGCGGCCGAAACACACCGTATTGTGGTGTTGGCTGGTGGTGTGCTCGACCGCCGCACACCCAGTATGTCGAGCCGCAGGCGCGTGATGGCCGCAATTGATCTGCTCCGTTCCTGGCCGCTGCCTGAAGATGATTTGGAGAGTGAAGCGTTGGGAGAGGTTGTGGAGCGGCCCACGGTCTTTTTTTCGGGAGGTCCAGCTCACCCGCAGGCGCCCTATTCAAGTGCGGCTGTGATGCTGCGCACCTTTGAGACTTGGGCGCCGCTGCAGGCGGAGCGTGCCCGGGTTTACCTTGAGGAACAAAGCCTCACGACTTACGAAAACGCGCTCTACACCCGTTCGCGATTCAGCCAACTCAAAGAAGAACCGCTGATCCATCTCGTGACAGATGCCATCCACATGCCCCGCTCCATCTTGTCTTTTGAAAAACAGGGTTTTGAAGTTTGCCCTGTGGTGGCCCAAGGGCAACTGGATTCTGCTCGTGGTCTCTTCTCATTTGAAAATGGTGTGCACT